>NZ_JBHNZD010000012.1:0-149432 GCF_054960375.1 Alteromonas sp. G4i35
GGCGCTTATTAGCGCCGTTTTTTTATTATAAAGTTAACATGACGTCATTTTATTGCTATATAAACGTCTATATGGTTGCCACTCACATAGTGCTCGAAGTCTATTGAAAACGTCCTTTCATACTCGGCACCTCCTTCTGTGAAATAGCGCCAAATATCGCTCCATGCATCAATGGCAATTTGCGGCATTTCACCTTGTCGCGAAAAAACGAGATACTTTCCTGCGGGAATAGTGATGTGCTCAACCTTTAAATGTTCGGGCACTGAGTCACCGTCAAACCCAGCCAACACGGAAAAGTCACCGGAATGATCGGATTCGTAGTTGAAATACACGCCATACACTCGCTCGCCGCCTTTATAGTCAACAGCTATCGAATTATCAAACCTTTGCCAAAGTGTGGGTATCTTTCCCTGTGGTGAGAATTCAGTGTGATTATTGGTAATCACCGAAAAGCCTTTAATATCTATCGGTGAAGAGAGGTTCCTTACGTTCATACAACGTCCTAATTGTTAAGCATACAGAAAGTTAGTCTAAGCAAACGGTTTCAGACAAACCATGTTCCAGCAGAATGACTTTAACACCTTACCTTAAGTTTCACTCTTAATGGTACGTTTCTTGATTCAGTTTTTGATAAAATGAAAAACGCCTCTCAAAATAAAGAACAAAATTAGGACACACCATGGCACATTCAGGAAACGTCGTTATTTCAGGTGATGGTTACGATGTTATTGACTGCGAAACGTGCGGATTCAAACATGTTACGCCACTTCCAGACAAGCTCGAAAATGAGACTCTTTATCGTGACAGCCATTATGATGACGGCGAACGAGATAGGCTAAATTACTATGAGCGAGACCGTGACTGGTGGCTCATGAGCTATCGCGACGTGCTTAGCGAAATAGCTCAATTTATCTCGCCTAATGATGATAATACTCTGGTTGATATTGGCTGCGGTGCAGGCCTTTTTTTGGAAGCAGCCAAAGAGGAAGGGTGGAATACAGTTGGTGTCGAAATAAGTACAATAGCGGCAAACCATTGCCGTGATAAAGGCTTAGATATCATTAATAGCAGCTTCGATGCTGACCTAACCAGCCTTCCAAAAAACATTAAAGTGGTTCACATGCGCAATATTCTAGAACATGTTCCCGACCCATTCTCTCTTATCAATGTGGCTTTCGACAAACTTGCCAGTGGTGGCGTTTTAGTTGTGGGTGTCCCTAATGACTTCAACCCTCTGCAAGAAGGCTTAAGAAAAACACAAGACTACAAACCTTGGTGGGTTGCTGTCCCACACCACCTTAATTACTTTGATTTTGACTCGCTAGAAGCACTCGTTTCAAAATGTGGATTTAATCCTTTAAGCCGTTTTTCCAGCTTCCCGCTAGACCTGTTTCTAGCAATGGGCGACAACTACATTGAAACTCCAAACGTGGGCCGAGAATGTCACCTGAAACGTGTCAACTTTGAATGGTTCATGGAAAATGCGGGGTTAAGCCACTTACGACAAGATATTTATCGCGCTTTTTCTAACCTAAACTTAGGAAGAGAAGCCATTGTTATCGCGCGAAAGCCTTAGGATTGTTAATGAAAATTGAATATATAACGAATGCGAGTTTTTTGTTTACTTTCAGTGACGGAACAACGGTTTTAACCGATCCTTGGTATGAAGACGGCATTTACCATGGCCTTCTTTTCAATTACCCTCCTATGCATGAAAAGCAGCGCACACGCTATCTAAATTTAAAGCCCGACTATTTATATATTAGTCACATTCACGGTGACCACTTTAATCCTTTTACGCTATCTCATTTTGATAAAGACATCCCAATATTGATCGGTAAGTTTCCGACCCCTGCCCTTCGCTTAGCTTTACAGCAATTAGGGTTTACGAATATTAGGGAATGTACCTTTGACAAACCTTGGGAACTTTGCGAGCACAGTATAACCATTATAAAAGAGTTTTCAGGGTCTTCTGACGATATCGTGAATGAAACAAACATACCTGTTGATTCGTCGATATATCTTGAAGATGGAAACGGGTACAAGGTATTTTTTGCTGTAGACAACCCGATGCAAATTAGGCACGCAGAGCAAATTAAGGCGACCTTCGGTAAGCTTGATGCTGCAATTCTTGCTTACAGTGGCGCAAGTATTTACCCCTTTGTTTTTTCTCATTATAGCGATGATGAGAAACACACTCGCGTAGCACAGTTAAAAGCCTCTCGATTACAGAAGTTTTGCCAACTTGCGGAAATTATTGATGCAGATTTCAATATTCCAGCAGCTGGATCTTTTGTGATAGCAGGAACAGGTTATCAATACGCGCAGTATCAACATCAAGCATGCCCTGAGGAAATAGAATCGGCCTGGCGTAATCACAATCTTAACGAGAATAAGCTGGTCATGTTATCGACCGGTGACGCTCTGGACTTAGCTTCCCGTTCGACAGAGCACTCGCCTCTCGCGCTAGATAGGAATTTTACTCAGCAAGACAGAATAAACTACGCTGAGTCTCTAGCTGATTTTCCTTGCGAGCTTCACAGAATAACTTGGCCTGACGGGCTTATGATGCCAATCAATAGCTTAATTTTTAAGGCCAGAGCAAACGTATGGAGCGCGCAAGAAAGGTTATCTACATTCCCAGATACTGATGTGGTTTTACACATTAAGCCGGTAGAGCAACTGCAAGCTGGCTTGCAATGCCCAATCTACGCCAAGATAGACATGAAAAATGAACGCGTTCAAATAAATACATTGTTTGAGCCTACTGAAGACAAACCTTATATCAAGTTTACAATGACTACCCAGGTGCTTATAGCGCTTCTTCTAGGCGGTACATTTTGGAACGTAGCTGAGTACCACATGACAATTGAACGCGTTCCTGATCAATTCGATCCTACTCTGCGAAGCTTGATGTCGTATTTTAAACTGTAGTGCGCTGAGTCATTTTGCTCATTTGGCCATCATAAATCGTAAGCGTTTGCAGCGGGTTGCATAGACGGTGTTCGCGACCGCTGCCATAGCGTTTTGATTATTAGACTTTAATTTTCAATACTTTCCCTTATCAACGAGCATTTCAGTTTTAGAACAAATATAATCCTGTTTTGTCTCATCCAGGTTGCAATATATTGTGAATCAACGTTTTTTACTTGCCATAGTCGCAGTGCTTCTGGCGATGGTAACCATACAGTCTGGTGCATCGTTTGCGAAGCAACTCTTTCCTATCGTCGGTCCTGAAGGCACCAGTGCTCTTCGTGCGTTTTTCGCCGCGTTGGTGTTAACAATAATTTTTAGGCCTTGGAGAGCGCGCTTGAGCGCGAAAGGATGGCGCAACGTTATTTTCTACGGCGCTTGCTTAGGCGCAATGAATATCATCTTCTATCTTGCGATTGAGCGTATTCCCCTTGGCATAGGTGTTGCGCTTGAGTTCACCGGGCCATTGGCTGTGGCATTTTTTAGTGCCAGAAAAAAGCGAGACTTTGCTTGGGCTATTTTAGCCGTTGCAGGCGTTTGTTTGCTGCTTCCCGATATTGGCGGCGCGTCGGCCGAGAGCTTAGATCCCGTCGGCGTTATTCTTGCCCTTACAGCCGGAGCGTTTTGGGCCGGTTATATCGTATTTGGAAACAAAACAGGCAACGAAGGTTCTGGCGGTGTTACGGTAACATTAGGCATGCTAGTGGCCGCTATCTGTGTAGTGCCTATTGGCGTTGCAAGTCAAGGTATCGCCTTACTCTCGCCACAAGCTATTTTCATCGGGTTCGCTGTAGGCGTATTCTCGTCGGCTATCCCGTATACGTTAGAAATGAGTGCAATGCGCAATATGCCTAAGCAAACCTTCAGCATTATGATGAGTGTTGAGCCTGCCGTTGCAGCCATAGCGGCGTTCATCATTATTGATGAAACCCTCACGCTTTCACAATGGTTTGCAGTGGCTTTAGTCGTTATTGCTACCGCCGGGAGTTCAGCTACGCAAAAACAACTACCCAAACAAAAACAAATTGAAACCCTTTCCTAGGGCCTGTTGACCTTTGGTGTACGAATTTTGGTCTAAATGGAAGCCTTTTAATCGCGAAACAGTCCTGCAAGCCTAGCGAGCTAAGTTAAAGGACTGTGACAAAGAGTAAAAGGCTTCCATAACGACCCCTTCGGGCAGCGCCTTTGTGCCATCTATACTGCGTTGAATGTTTTCGATTTAGAACCACTAAACCGTCAAACATCCGCCTTGTCTAGATGGCACACAGACCGCTGCAAAAATGTACAGCAAAGGTCAACAGGCCCTAGGGTTTCAAACTTTCTGTACTTTTTTACCATCCTTATTTCCCCCTTTTTGAACTCAGGTCTTATTCTTTTCGTTAAACAAATTAAGTTAATAGTTAATTTAGTGGCTTAGGGAATAATTATGAAACATTATGCGGTAAACACAGAAGTAGAATGGGAATGGGGAAACGGTAGTGCAACGGGAAATATCAGAGAAAAATTTACCAATGATGTAGAGCGCACGATTAAGGGTTCGTCGGTAAAACGAGAGGCTAGCGACAGCGACCCAGCATATCTCATTGAACAGGACGACGGTAGCAAAGTGCTAAAATCTCACAGCGAAATTACGAAGTCGTCTTAGTTTGTTGATTAATAAACCTAAACGAAAAATGCAGCGTTCTTTTTTCACTGATAGCGATGTCGTCAATATAGCGAAGTCGCTCATTGGTAACTTCCTGTTTAGTAACGTCGACGGCGTACTAACCGGGGGAACGATAACAGAAACGGAAGCCTACCGTGGACATCATGATCTTGCCATGGAGAAACACCTGTTGCGGCGCCCTTCTTCGATAACAACACTTAAAAAGCAAGGCGGCGTTGCTTACATCTACACCATTTATGGTTCTCACAGTATGTTGAATATTGTTACAAATGACGCTGACCACACTGATTCAGTTCTGATCCGAAAAATTAAGCCTACAGAAGGTGTAGACAAAATGCGCGAACGTCGCGGCATGAAGACATCATTGCGTAATCTATGTGACGGTCCAGCTAAGCTGACACAAGCTCTTGCGATAACACCTGCGCTTAATGGTGAGCCTGTGTTAAATAACACTCTGATTTGGATTGAGCAAAGTAACCATGCCATTGCTAGTAAACATATCACTAGTTCGCATCGCATTGGCATAGACTACGCAATTGACGATCAAACCGGTAAGCTAGGTGCACGGGATGACACAACCTTGCCTTGGCGGTTCACGCTTAAGTAGCGCACCTCAATTGAAACTACTTCGCAAAAGCGAAAGTCAGCTTGCAGTCGATGTATTTGAGCAATTTGTTTACCACCATTGGCACGGCAATATCACCGTTAGCAATTTTTGATTCAACATAAATATCGCAGTCATCATATTGAATTTGCTGGCGAATAACGTAATCGTTGAGTTCGTCGAACAGGCTTTCTTTTAAAGGCACCATGCCAATGAACGCACCTGAGCCTTTTTCATCTACAAATTCTTCACGCTTACTAAAGTAAGCGCCTTCAATTTCTCGTTTTAGCGTATACGCCTGCATGGCATCTAATTTTGTTAAGCGAAAGTGCACGCTAGTTTGGGAGTCTGTCACTGGTTATCTCGGTTTTTCTTGAAGTTTATCTAAATGGCTACTGCTTTATTTCAACTTTCCAAGGCGGGTTCACTCTATTCTCTCCTGCCCAGTACAGCTTTATTTTGTTGCCAGATGGATCTCTTAAAATGGCCTCTTTCCAAAGGTAGCGCTGCTGCGTTGGCGGCTGCTCAAAACGAATACCTTTTTCCACAAGAGAGGTATACAACTCTTCTAGCGCCTCGTGTTCAAAATAGATCACACTGTGATTTTGAGCACTTTCGCTTTCTAAAGAGAGCGAAAAAGTGGACGAGCCTTCAGGACAGGTGAATCTGGCATAATGCGGTGTATCTACAATTTGAGTGAACCCAAGTGTAAGGTAAAACTCCACCGCTTCGACCATATTAGTAACGGGTAACGTGACTTGGTTCAATTCCATGAAGACCTGCTCCTTGTATTTGTATTGTTTGCGCTAGATTTAATCGTCGCGTCCTAGATAAGCATGAATAGCTATGATTTTACCGTTTTCATTAAATTTCAAGACATCAACAACGAACAGTGTTTCAGACTTATCCACCACAATTTTGAGCTCACCAGACACCATCTTCTCATTTACCATAGTAGACAGCACATCTATTTCTATCGAGTCAGCATTCTCAAAGTTCTTACGTGTTTCATCAACGGCTAACCGTTTACCTTTTACAGAAATTTTCCAGTCCCTTAATGCAATGTCATCCGCAAACATATCGGAAACACTGTCTAGGTCCTTTTGTTCATAGGCGCTTAAGTATTGAATAAAGACTTCGACCCACTCCATTTTACGTGTTCCCTTTATCAGTTTTTTAAAAGACACCAGCCAATCGGTTTACACCCAAAAGGCCAGCGTCCAGTTAATATAACCGTTACACTATCAAAAATAACGTGGCTGCTGTGGCCGCGCCCATTGTAAGGTTAAACTGCCGTCTTCGAGTTGGCGAACTCAACCACACGCGTATTTTTGCGCCTACCGCTGCCCAAAGCGAGATGCTTGGAAAACCAATCACGGCAAAAGCGGTAACAATCGCAATACCAG
Organism: Alteromonas sp. G4i35; assembly: GCF_054960375.1. Lineage (NCBI taxonomy): Bacteria > Pseudomonadati > Pseudomonadota > Gammaproteobacteria > Alteromonadales > Alteromonadaceae > Alteromonas > Alteromonas sp. G4i35. The sequence continues at coordinate 6,650 of NZ_JBHNZD010000012.1, forward strand.
ATTGGGTGTAGTACTCGCCAGGCATTGAAAACGTGCCTACGCTGGCTAAGGCCATCATCCATGCTTTAGGGTTAATTAACTGAAATAATGCCCCTTCCCACCACTTGAGCGGCCCTTGGCGTTTGGTCGACTTAATTTTGTTTTCTACTAGGCCTACTGGCTCATCTACGGGGCCAGTGGCAATTTTGAACGCTAACCATAACAGATATCCCACGCCAAGCACTTTTAGCACACTGTACAGTACGGGAAATATGTTGAACAGCGCACCAATGCCCAGCAGTGTGCTTATCATTAGACCTGCAACACCAATTACAATACCCAGCATGTGCGGCAGCGAACGTTTATAACCGTATTGTGCCCCAGAAGCCAATAGCATCATATTATTCGGGCCAGGCGTTACCGTACTGATGAACGCGAATGTCGCAAGCGCGATGAGTAAAGATGTTTCCATGACAGTCCTTATGTGTTGAGGTGAGCAATGCGTTTCTTTAAAAGAAAGGGGGTCGGTTAACCAAACGCTTGTTTTTCACCAACACAATACAATCATATTTTTGTATGCATCATACCCAAATACACTTAAAAACAGCCATACAGTTTAGTCATGATAACGTCTGTATGGCAGTTATTTCACCAATCTGTATGGTTAAAAGCTCCTGCCAATTAAGATATAGTTATCTGTATGCAGATGACTTCATAAGAATAAATATTGCGATGACGCTTTACGAAACATTAGCCAATGAACTTAAAGCCCAAATCGAGCGTGGTGTTTTTGAGGTGGGGAACAAGTTACCTTCGGTTAGGCAGCTGTCAACGGAGCATAAAGTAAGTATAGCTACCGTGCAGGAAGCATATCGAGTGTTAGAAGCGCAGCAACTGGTAGAGGCAAAACCTAAATCAGGTTATTTTGTCGCCCGTAGTATATTAATAGATAACACCCCTAGCATGACGAAGCCTCCGCAACGCCCTATGGATGTGTCTCAATGGGAAGATGTGCTAGACACTTTGCTGAATACCTTTAATAAAGATCATGACGCTAAAACCCTGTGCCAGTTTCAGCATGCCATGCCCAACATGACTGCCAAAACCCTTAAACCGCTTATAAAACGCCTGCATGAACTCACCAAACATCGAGCCTTGGACGGCATGATATACGGTGACGTAAAAGGTGATGAAACTCTGCGAAAACAGCTAAGCCGATTGGCCGCAGCATCTGGCTGTGTGTTGCAAAGCGACGAATTCATTGTGACTTCTGGCTGCCAGGAAGCCTTATCTGTTTGCCTTCGCGCAGTGACGAGCGCCGGCGATGTGATAGCGGTAGAATCCCCCGGATTCTACGGTGCTATGCAAGCTATAAAAGGCGCTGAATTAAAAGCATTAGAGATCCCCACCGACTCTGAAACAGGACTGAGTTTAGAGGCATTAAAGCTAGCGCTTGATCAATGGCCGATCAAGGCCATTTTAGTCGCCCCAACGGTAAATAACCCTCAAGGATTCGTTATGCCTGAGGCGAAAAAGAAAGCGTTATATGAATTGGCCAGAGAGTACGATGTAGCCATTATAGAGGACGACATTTACGGCGATATTGCCTACGCCTACCCTCGTCCAAAAACCATTAAATCGTTCGATAAAGATGGGCGCGTTTTACTGTGCTCCTCGTTTTCAAAAACGCTAGCGCCTGGTTTTCGCGTGGGTTGGATAGCGCCGGGAAGCTATAGGAATAAAGTGCTCCACGTTAAATATGTCAGTAGCTCTATGTGTCCTACTCTACCCCAATTAGCTATAGCCAGTTTCATTGAGCAAGGCGGTTATGACAAACATATTCGGGCTATGCGTCACCATTACCTAAGTGCACGAGACGCACTACGTTCAGACATTAAGCGTTACTTTCCCGCCGACACCTGTATTAGCTACCCTCAAGGGGGCTATGTGCTTTGGGTAGAGCTAAACAGCCGTTATGACTCCGTGAAGCTGGCTGACGAAGCCAAGCAAAAAGGAATTTATGTCGCGCCAGGGCAGCTATTTTCGGCAACAGGTAAGTATCGACATTGCCTGCGTTTTAATTTCATTGATAGTACGCAGGCTGCGCGCACCGAAGCTATTCAGCGTCTTGGTGAGATGCTTGTTGCACAAGAAGCCTAATTTTTTATACAAAGTGCGTAAACCCAAGGGCAGTTGATCCACATCAACGCAGGCTAGCCGTAAGTCCACCAAAATAAAACCATCCAAACTAACCTGTGAAACTTTGTATGCTTACGTTAGTGAATAATACAGATGCGAATGATGACATTGTGCCTGAAGCACACGGACTATACCGTCTGCATTTAAAGCCTAACACGCAAATGGCGATAGAGAATAAGCCCGTCTTCGGTGCGAATATTACGCTACATAGCAGCGTATTGAGGCACGATAATTTTGTGGCAACGCCAGATAATATATTAGGTTGGCTAGATCACTGCGGTTTGTCACACTTTGCAGTGAAAGCCGAGACCGACAATTCAGAAAGTGAAGACACGTCTGCACTTTTGCCTTCACAGTTTTTAAATGCCGAAGGCGGAATTTTGCGTGTAACTGCCCCCACTCGCATTTATCTAATCAGCAAAACCCCAATTGATATTAACAAACGCGGCCTGTGCCTTTTTACGCCAGTAAAATAACGACCCAGAAATGTACTCTGACCCCAAAATTTTGGGGTCAGAGTACATTTATTTCTATTCAGTCTCTGGGGTGGCGTTTGATGTACTCTCTAGTTGCAGGCTAATCGCTTCAGACAGCCCGGAATAACGCTTATCTACCCGTTGAACCATGTGGGTAAATGTTGCGTTGTCAGAAATGATTAAGCAGCCGTCTTTGGCACGGGTTAACCCTGTGTACACTAGGCCTCGATGAAATAAGTTGGCGGCTTTTTCGCTATCAGGCTTAGGTAAAATAAGCACAACATGATTAAACTCAGAGCCCTGAGATTTATGTATGGTCATGGCGTACACAGTTTCAAACTGCGGTACTCTTGATAGCGATATGCTGCGCAACGCTTGCTTTTGCTCTAGCGTATTGTCAGCACTGTCTCCCGCATTTGCCGAAGCTTTCTGACTTGAACCGTTTTGACCCGAAGCTTGGCTATCCTGGTAAAACCACGCATATAGCTTTCCTTTGCTGTCAGGCCAGATTACACCAACCTCACCGTTTGATAGTCGTTGAGGATGATGATTCTTTACAATCATAATGGGCTGACCTTGATAGAAATGGCCTTCCCGCTTTCTGATTTTGTGCTTGATAGCATCGAACACCAAATTATTCAGGCCTTCTACGCCCATTCCGCCCTTGCGGACCGGGGTTAGCCACCTAACCACATTCAGACGATTAAGCGCCTCTTCGGCACTGCCAGCATCAAAAATAGGCAGGAAGCTTTCTTTGGCCAACTGGTGTAAATCACGGCCGCTAACCTGGTGCTCTGGCCATAGGTGAACGCCAGATTGTAGGCGTGATGCAGTCTTTGAAACAAGAGTTGAATCGATATTTGAGTTGAGGCCAGCAGTTTCATCATTGTCACTAGCCTTGTCGGTAATAGCGGCAAGTGCACCGCTTGCATCACCTCGCTGTATGGCCGTTGCAACTTTTGCCACCTGCCCTTTGAAGCGCTGCGGTGCTTGCAGAGTTGCTACATAGCTTTTTGCCTGCTCATCAACAGGTAACAGAGGCAAATGCGGGCACAGCGTAGCGATGTGCTGACGCATTAACGATGGCACGCCATCTAAAGAAAACGCGTTGTCATTGCTGTTTAAGCTATTTGTACCATTTGGCACATTCGCATTTTCGTCAAAACTTGCTGCCTCGGTACTAACTAGCTGCTCTAACACGTTGCCAAGCTCAACTGCTGGAAGCTGATCGGCATCACCGATAAAATAGAGTCGCGCATGGTCTGGTAACGCTCGTACGATGCGCGTCATTAGCGCTAAGTCGACCATACTTGCTTCATCGACAATGAGTACATCTGCTGCCAATTGATTGTGCTGATTGAACTTAGTCGATACACCGTGCTCGCGCAATCCTAGTAATCTATGTAGCGTCACAGCATCGGTAGGCACGTTGTTAAGCACTGTGTCGTCCAACTTGCCGCGAAGCCCGTCTATGCTGTTCATGATAGATTCGGTCATACGCTGTTGCGCTTTACCTGTAGGCGCTGCCAGCACAATTTTTAAGTTTTCATCGCAAGCCTGTAGCGCCAGTAATAAGCGCAATACAGTATAGGTCTTACCTGTTCCTGGCCCACCGTTTATAACGCAAAAGCGCTGCATTAGGCTTTTGGCCACTGCAATTTGCTGCCAATCTTGCTGATCGGTTGTTTCGGTAGGAAAGATTGCGGGCCAAAGTTGTTTTACTTTTTCGCTTGCGTCATCACTTAACGGCGTAAGCGCAGCTCGTTTTACAACATTGCGCGCCACTTCTTGTTCAAACTCATAGTAGCGACGGCTGTACAGCTTGCCGTTGCTATAGACAAATAGTTGAGCCACCTGCTCGTTAACCAGTGCGCTTTTTACAATTCTAAGTAACGGCGTTAGTTGTGGCACGTCAACACCTGCTTTGGGCGCTTTTTCCTGCTCTGTTTGTTCTACCGGCGACTTAGATGCCCCAACCGCTCCGTTATTGCTATGCACATTTGTTTCGGCCGCCAAGACTGCTTCTTGTTCTGCTACTACCTCTTTAAAAAGCGTCGTACCCGCTATGTCTTTTAGATAGATACAGCTGTGGCCATTGCGCTGCATATACGACAAGTATGCTAAGATCCCAGCCCAAATAAACTGTTCTTCTTGCTCCAGTTCATCAATAAAGCCAAATTCTTTTGCGACAAATTTGTCGATCGCCTCGATGCCAAACAAGTTATCAAAAAATGACGGTACAGAGTGTTGATTGCTTTTCATTATTTTCCTTTGCTTTAGCCTCTATGATGTTGACTACTCGTCATCGAAACTAAACTGCTGCTGACCCGAAGACGTTTGTTCCAAAGGCTGGTGAGAGCTGCCTGCATTCGAAGAACTATTGCCTTGCTGGGCATCGTCTTTGCTCGCAAATATCCCGTCTAATCGATTGAGTACAGACGATGGAACATCAGTATAAAATACCCCTTCCCCGCGCTCGTTTTCTGGGTGCATACCGCGTAGATACAAGTAATACACTCCACCAAAATTCATATCTGGGTCATAGTTAGGCAGCGTATTCTTTAAATAGCGATGTAGCGCCAAGCAGTAAATTAAGTACTGAAGGTCGTAAAGGTGATGCTGGTTATTGTGAAACAGCGCTGTTGGCGTGTAGCTATCAAGGGTATCGCCAAGCCAGGTTGATTTGTAGTCTGCTACATAAAACTGACCGTCATGTTCAAAAATCAAATCAATAAACCCGTGCATCATTCCCTGTAATTTAGCTGTGATTAATTGAGGCGCTGTTTCCATCTCGCCACCAATAACGTCAGCTACGTTTTGCCTATGGGTAGCGAGTACTTCACGAAGCTGAGTCCATTGCGTGTCGTTCATTGGAAAATAGAATTCGGCTTCGCGCAGGGTTTGCACTAAGGGCAAATCACTCATACTTAGCTGCATATTGGGATACAGAGGCGTCTGTAGCGCTTCTTCTAACCATTCATAAAGTAGCGGCGTTCGCTTTTCATCTAACCCGAAGCGGTTAACCAGTTCCTTACCCGTTTCTTCCCAATCGGGCGCACTAAAGTCACTGTGCTCTAGAATATCGTGAAGTAAATTACCTGCGCTCGCACCTTTCTCTAGGGTAAAACGCAGATCACTTTTACTTACCGTACTTTCAATACCTGCCGAGGAATTGATGTCTGCATCAATTGAGCCCATCTCACCCATAAGGGGGTCGCTTGCATACACTTCTTCATCTCGAATGGTTTGAAGTACGGGCACACTAGGAAGGGGTTGACTCAAGGGCTCTGTTGTTGCGCCGGACTCTGCTGCTGTGCCTGTTTCAACGCTTTGGTTAGCACCAACCGTGGTTAAACGGCTCATTGCTGAGAATGAATACAGTCGCCATTCTTCGCTTGCCGTGCCGGTAAATTGCAACGCGGTAAGCTGAGGTAACTCATCTTCTTGTTCAAAGCCAGTATACACTTCCTCAAACTCATCACCGTCGATATGGCTGGCATGGGACGCATCTTCTTCAGCAACACGGTTTAACACACTCGACCAATCGTTGTTGCTGCCGTCGCCACCTACACCGAGTGCTCGTGCTAATGCACTTCTTTCATTGTTAGTCAGCGGTACAACGCCCATGTAACAGCGATGGGCAGCTCGTGTTACCGCCACATAGGCCAGTCGCATGTCTTCCGCTTCGCTCTCGCTTTGAACGCGAGCTATGGCCTGTGGCGTCTGCCCAAGCTGCATTTGTAAATCTTGTTTTTCCTCGTCGTAATAGGTAAATATTTGCGATGTAGTGTTGCCGTTTTTAGCGGCGTCTCTGTAGCCGGTGGCAAAAGGAACAAACACGATGGGGTACTCTAGCCCTTTCGAGCCGTGTTGAGTAATAAGTCGAATAAGTTGGCTGTCACTTTCAAGGCGCAAAGTAAGCTCTTCATCGCTTTCAGGCTTATGAATTTGCTTATTCAACCAGTCGAGTAGCTGCTCTGGGCGCTGGTGAGTAGTGCTAGCTTTTTCCAGCACTTCGGCCAAATGCTGATAGTTAGTAAGGGCGCGTTCCACGCTGTCAGCATGAGGTTGATAGCTATCTTGCATTAAATACAGCAGCACACTCATGCACCCTTTTTGCAGCCACATATCGCGCAGCGACAATACCTTGTCGATAGCCGCATCCCACTGCGCGTCATCTTCATGGTACAACAGTTCAATAAGTGTTTGGGCACTATAACCCCAAAGCGGTGACGCCAAGCTCGACGCCACTTTACTGGTGTCGTTAGCATGCCAAATACCGTTGAGTAACCGCAGTACATCTTTGGCTTCGGCACTGGCAAATAAGTTACTGCGATCGCTTAAATAAACACATGCCAAGCCTTTTTGCTGCAGTACACTTTTGATAGCGCCAGCTTCGGTCCTGTCTTTCACCAAGATAGCGATATCCTGAGGCTTAACAGGCGCGGTGCCACCATTGGCGGTTTGAAAGTGCGCTTCGTTCAATAAGCGGTAAATCTCTTGCGCAATCCACTGAGCCATTTTGCGACGCATAATGTGGGCGTTTTCTTTGTCGTCCAAACACATGCTAACGTAGTTCATTGCGCTGCGTTTCGTTACAGCACTTTTCATTACACCGCTCTTCATTACAGCACTTTTCATTACATTGTCTTGTTCGGCAGGGTCGATAAGTGGCGTTTTTGCCGCGGCTGCTTTAGGCGTAAATTCCACAGGGTTGTATTTGATGTTAAAGCCAAACACATCGGCGGGTTTATTTGATGCTACAGGCGCACCGTAGAATAATCGATTATAGGCTTTAACCATGCCCTCTACCGAGCGCCAGTTGGTATTCATTACCCAGCGGTAATCAGCCTGCCTGCCCGCCTTTAAATAGGTAAAAATATCGCCACCGCGAAAGCGATAAATCGCCTGCTTGGGGTCACCTATCATTAATAACGCACTTTCGTTAGCATTCTCAAGATTGGGATAAACTGCGTCTAAAATAGCGTACTGCTTTGCATCGGTATCTTGAAATTCGTCAATAAGCGCTACGGGAAACTTCTTACGAAGCTCAGGCACAAGGGTATTGTTCGGCTTCACCACTTCGTCGGCGAGCATGCGAATAAGGTCGTCGAAGTCGATAACGCCAAGCTGCTTTTTCTGCTTTTCAACGCGGGATTTGATGAACGCAATGGCTTCAACCACCAGCTTGAATACAAGCACCTTACCAAGCGCTTTGTCTTTCTCACTAAATGCTTTTTTAAGCGCCCCTGCAAAATCTTTTATAGGCGTTAAGATCTCTTTTACACCAGATGAATTTCGCGCATATCGGTTACCTTTAACAAAGGCTTCCGCTTCGGGCGGCGGAAGATCATAACTTTGTTCATCCACGCAAGAACGCAACCAAGCTTTAAGTGCAGCCAATTCCTGCGGCCGCTCTTTTTTATGGGCCGGTGTTTTGATGAGCTGTTCTACCAATAGCCCTTCATTATCCTCTACGCTTTGAAGTAGAGACTTCACGTAGGCTAAAGACGTGTGCGGCGCTTCATCTAACTGCTTTTTACACGCTGCCTCAATATCCTCTTCACTAAGCAATATTGGGGTCAGAGTACTTTTAATGCTGGCGTTAAACTCTCGCAACAGTCTGTCAGGTGTATGCCAGCCTGACTCTGCCAGTAGTCTAAACTCGTCCTCACTTTTGCTAATTTTTCGAATGAAGTCTTCGGCAGCTTCAAGATATAAATCGCTGGTGTCATTGCCCAAGTTAAGCGACATGGCAAAGCCGCTGTTAAACGCTAACTGGGTGATAACATGCTGACAGAAGCCGTGAATAGTAAACACCGAGGCTTCATCAAGCTCTAGCTGCGCCGCTTTTAAAAGGGCCAGACTCTCGTCAATATCACAGTTGTTAAATAAATACTGATAAACCGGGTCACAGCCACTGTCTATTTCATTGCCGTTATCTTTGGCTTGCTGCCAAATAAGTAGAGCTTCTCTTAGTGTTGCCGCAATACGCCCCTTTATTTCTTCGGTCGCGGCTTTGGTGAAGGTCATCACCAATATTTCTTTGACGGTGAGCTTTTTTTCAAGCAATAGACGCAGGTACAAGCGCGTAATATTAAAGGTTTTACCTGTGCCAGCGCTGGCCTCAATAAGGTGGCGCCCTTTTAACGGCATAGCGACGACATCGAGTAATTGCGCTTCAGTGCCGCTGTGGTCGTCGGTTTGCAGCTGAATGTGCTTGCTCATGGGATTGTCAGAGGATGTTGTATTATAACTCATAGCTTCTCCTCCTGAGACGCATTGTTGACCATGGCGAGCAGCACAAAAGCACTTAAATACGGCACATCGTTCCAACTAACGCCCTGCGGAAACAACCAATTTAAGTAAGGGTTGCTTGCCATATCGGCGCTGAACTGCCCGCTACTTTGCTGCCAGTCGGCTAATGCTCGCTGTAATTCTATCGTGTCAAAAAGTGCAGCGGCTTGGTCCACCGCCTGTTTTGCTTTTTCGTGTTTTTCACTTGTCGTTTCGCTAGCTACAGCGTTGTCTTTATCAGTGAACGGGCACATCTCGTCAATTGCATGTTGAACTTGGCTAAGTATCGCTTTGTCGGTTTCACTAGTCCCGTCCGCACTCTCTAGTAGCGCATGCAGAATGTCGGTAAACATCTCAGGCTTTATGCTTTCCACTACAGGCTTAGTGTCTGAATTTCTGGTCCCGGGCATAAAAGTACCGAACAAACTTAAATGAACTGGTGTCGGCGCCGTGTAAACTGCCATATAAAGCTGTTCAATAAACAAAAGTAAACGCACAGCAGTTTCTCGGTCGTAAGCGGGGAAGCGCTGCTTTTTCAAAATGGTTTCGCCCTTTTCCCAGGCACAGGAATAGATATCCAGCGGATAGTTGTTGTAGCTGGTTTCTTCATCGCTGCTTGAAAAAACTAATTGTGAGATGAAGAAACCCAAAGCGCGGTGTGCGTCAATCTTACCAGCACAAAGCTCCACTAGCGCGTCACTGCCTAATAAAGCGGACGAAGTAAAGGTAATGTACTTGCCTTGAAAGTGTGCTTTTTTAGGTTCCGCGTCGTGAGGGCCCATGGCTTGACTTAATGCCAATGCCCCTTCTTTCCACATGTCAACTTCATCTCTGGCAACGGGATTATTGGGAATATCCCCTCTAAGCGAAGCAAACGTGATCACTTGTTCACTATAGGAAAGCGAAGTGACATCATCTTTCTCTGGCACAACGCGCTCTGCAGACGAAAAGATAGCGTCGAGCACCTGGTAGCGCAGCAGCGCATTGGTTTCAAACGGCTCGCTGTTTTCGAGTAGCGTAAACGATTGAGACAGATTCACACCAAGGCGTTGTACGGAAAAATACTCCAGCGGATCTTTGAATGCTCTCGCAATTTGAATACCTGATAAACGAAGCGATTGCGTTGATAGTGCGTCAGATGATGGCGCTAACGTTGCCGTATCCGCATCGTTGGCAGATTCATTATCTGCTTCATCGGTATTTAATTTCGTTTTTTGTAACGCGTCAGCTAACCGTAACCACCCTGTTTCGTAGCTCGGCAAGGTTCCCGTAAAGCCTTCTTCACTGAACGGGTGTAGCGGCGCATTAACGCTGTACTTTGATAAATCCAGTGCGTAGCTGTTTTCTAGCATATCCATGAACTCAGCCAATACCAGACTGGGTTGTCGCTCACTATTATTAGTAACGTCGTTTCCTTGGTAGCTTAAATATAAGCTGTCTCTGGTGGAAATAATGGCTTCGAGGAATAAATATCTGTCCTCCAAACGTCGTGAGCGGTCACCGATTTGGCGGCCAGCGCCCGCCATTAAGTCGAGGCCCAGCGGGCTTGATTTTCTGGGGAATTCACTGTCGTTCAGCCCCAAAATGCATACTTTTTTAAATGGAATGCTTCGCATTGGCAGCATTGAACACACCGTAACCTGACCGGTCATAAAGTGGTTACCGGCATCTGGCGACGAGAATCGATTGAGTAGCAGGTCGCGAACCTGACGAAGGGTGAGTTCGTGTTCATAACCTGCCTCTTCGCACCGTGCAGCAAGATCGGCAGCAACTTTGGCAATAAGATCCCAACTTTGCTGCTGCTCTTTTATCGGCATAAAACACGCATCTCTAAGCGATATTAAGGCTTTAGACCACTGCGCGGCCGTCCTTGGGGCTGTCAATACTTGGGCAAACTCACCTAACAGCGCCACAACGTCGATAAGCTTGCCTAGCGTAAGCGCACTTTGTCCTTCAACGTCGGGAATAGTAAGTAAGTCACTCACAATGACTTCACTATCTGGTGCCAGCATGCCCATAAGTAATCGGCGTATTCCCCACCACCAGCTGTAAGCGTCGTCTAGATCAACACCTTCTGAAACGGCCGTTTTATGGGCGCTATTAAGACCCCAATGAATATGAGCTTGTTTTAGCCAAACCACCATTTGCTCGATATCATCTTGTGACACTGAGAAACGCTTTTGCACTGAATCTAGCTGCAGATAATCCATAATGTCCGACACACCAAAGCGGCTATCGGGCAGCTGTAACAGCGCCATAAACGCCGCAATCAACGGCTCTGCATCCATTGGGCTTCTATCTGCAATGGTACACGGAAGCCTAACCTGCCCTCTGCCAGCCAAAGCCTTTGTGCCTACTCTGTGAAATACAGCATCAACAAATGGCGCGTAGTTTTCGATGGCGGGGCACATCACCAGAATATCAGATGGGGTGCGCGTTTTATCTTGAGATAACCAGTGTAACAAGTGGTCGTGTAAAACCTGCACTTCGCGTAGTGCGGAATGGGTACACATGATAGTAACGCTATCGTCTTTTTCTCTTAAATCATGAGTAAGTGGCTTCGGTTGAGCGGCTTGCAATATATCGTTGTGAATATATTCGAGTAGACCATAACGGTGAACGTTCTCACCACTGTTAGAAGCCTCTTCAAAATCCGGTGAATCAAACGCACTAATCTCAAAGGTATCTAGCTCAGTAATTAAGTTGAATAGCTCTCTGCCCTGTTTACCTAAGTTGCCAAGCAGCGGGTTTGACTGATCTTCTTCCATCCATTTCTTAAGGCCTTCTAAGCGCAATAGCTTCGCCTGTTCACTACTGCTTTTCGCTTCACCCCAATAATTAACGCTAGGATTTAAATGAAATATATGAATATCAATGTGCTGCGCGAGGGCGTCAAAAAATGCAATAAGCTGTGGGGCCATAGTATTAATAGCAAACACTATCACACGATCAGGCAACTTGTTCGTTGGTTCGCTTGGTAAATGACCAGCTTCCAACGCATCGAGCGTCATTTGATGCAAACGTGCAGGATGCAACGGCTGCTCTTTGACCAATATGCGCCAAATTTCGCTTTGCCATATCTCCATGTCATCAAATACAGCGCGTTCGTTAGCTTCCCATTTAAACAACCAGTCTGGGCGGTACAACAAGTATTGCTCGTACACGTCGGCCAGAGCGGTAGCTAGCTGAAGGCGCTGTAACCCTTGCTCTTGTTCACTACCGGCGCTTTGCCAATACCGGTTAACTTGCTCGAAGGCTTCTGCGCTCATCAGCGAGCCATCTTGGAGAATATTGTCGATTCGCCATGTCAGTACTTCACGACGATAGGGAGATTGCTTGGGTACTTTGTCCTGTCCTAATACCGTACGTGCTGTATTCCACATAAAGCGCACTGGTAAAGGGTAATCAATATTCATTGCCACGTCGTGTTCTATGGCAAGCTGCATGCTGACCCAGTGCTGCATTCCCGGGCTTTCAACCAAGATGGTTTCTGGCGTAAACACACCCATGGGCTGCTGACGTAAAAGCGTGGTGAGAAGAAAACTTAAGTGTTCTAATTTATTAGAGGGATATAGCGCAAGCAATCGAAAAATCCTTTGTAGAACGTGCTTTTAGATACTGTGCAAAGACTGTACAGGTATCGTCGACCTTATAATTTAGTGTATCGCATTGTGCTCAGTAGTTAAGTTATTTCTCCAAAATTTAGATAAGCAAATGTCTTTTGATAATAGAACAAATACCGAGGGGCATGGCGAAAACAACCTCCGAATAATTCATTAACGAAGTGATACAAAGATATGGCGGAGCGAAAGAGTACAAAGAAGCGTGTGGGCGATTTTCAGACAAAAAAAACCCACACAGACCTCAGGACACGAAAAATCTGTATGGGTAAGGTTTACGGTCTACTCAGTAACAACGTGAATAAGCGTTGCCTGGCACTCATTCACGTTAGCGCTACTGAGCAGCACTGTTAACGCTTTATGTTTAGCAGGTTGAATGCCAACTTTTTAATCATTAAGTATCAACAACTTACACGAAACGAGAAAACATGACCAATAAGTCATAGTTTTACCGTGGTGCAAGTGCACCACGAGCAAGCAGACATTAAAGAAAGCGCTTTACTCTCGCTGCCGTAAATTTAGCAGTTTCTCCCGAAGCGTCATTCAAGTACAATTTCGCCTTTACGAAACGCAACACAATTTCACGGTCAGGAGCAACAATGTTAACCGCGCAACAACTCGCCACTATGCTTTCTCTTCAGGATAAAATGAACGCCAAAGTAAACCCAGACTGGCTAAATGCTGGTTACGGATACTTGCGTGCAGCAATGGTAGAGTCAGTTGAAGCAATTGAACATCACGGCTGGAAATGGTGGAAAGCACAGCAAAAAGACTTGCCACAGCTTCAAATGGAATTGGTGGATATCTGGCACTTTGCACTAAGTGCCTGCATTATTGAATATAAAGGCGATATCGCTGAATCTGCAAAAAGTATTGCTTCTGAATTAGCAAGTGGCAAAACGCTAGTAACCTTCGATGGAAAGGACTACGACGCGTCAAATCTGTCGCTTCTTGATAATTTAGAGCTCATGACGGGCCTTTGCGCCGCCAAACGCTTTAGCGTGCCACTATTCATGTTCATCGTAAGCCAGTGTGAAATGTCAGCTGACGAACTTTATCGTCAGTACGTAGGTAAAAATGTGCTCAATTTTTTCCGCCAAGATAACGGCTATAAAGAAGGCACTTACATAAAGGTGTGGGAAGGTCGTGAAGACAACGAGCACCTGGTAGAAGTAATGGATGCCCTAGATTTAACGAAGCCAGAGTTTAGCGACTTAGTGTATGAAGGGTTACGCTCTCGCTACCCTTCTTAAAGCGACCATTGCGTTTCGTTTGACGCAATTTAGCGCCGCTGTAATGCTTATAGCCCAACACAGTTTCAATGCTTATTGCGCCTCCTGCTAATAACAAAAAAGCTCTGTCATGGACAGAGCTTTTTCAATTAGTGCCAAAGCAAAAGACTCAACGAGGATTTTACGCGTCAACCCAAACTAATTTGTCGCGATAGCTACCTTGGATAATATCAACAAAGCGGTCTTCTAAAACATGACGCTTTACTTTGAGCGTCGGAGTCAGCAAGTCGTTTTCGATGCTCCATTCGTTTTTCATAATGATAACGCGATCCATAACTTGATGGCTTTCCAGTTTTGCGTTGATAGCTTCGAATGTTTTCTTAAGGCTTGCTTCAATGCCCGCTTTGTCTTTTTTCTGCGCTTCTTCACTAAGCACTAGCAAAGCCACAGGTTGAGGCAAATTAGTCCCCGTTACACACACTTGCTCAACAATAGGGTTTTCCATGAATTTTGCTTCAATCGGCGCTGGCGTAACATACTTACCCTTCGCGGTTTTAAAGATGTCTTTTAAACGACCAGTAATTTTAACGTAGCCATCAGCATCAATGACCCCTTTATCGCCAGTGCGCAGATAACCATCCTCAGTAAAGACTTCAGCCGTTTTTTGTGGTTCCAAGTAGTATTCCAGCATGTTGCACGGCGACTTAACTTGAATCTCACCTTCTTCTGACGTGCGAATGTCTACGCCGTCGTATGGCTTGCCGATACAGCCGATTTTATCATGACGGAAAGGTACACTGCCGGTACCATAGGCACTGTTTTCGGTCATTCCCCATCCCTCAGAAATGTAGATACCAATTTTCGCGAACCATTCAATGACTGCTGGTGCAAGTGGCGCCGAACCACTTGCCCACAAACGTGCGTTATTAATGCCCAAGCCATCGCGAATTTTCTTCGCAACAATTTTGTTCAAAATTGGAATTTTAAGCAGCGTATCCAGTTTCTTCTGCGGCATTTTCGCTAACACGCCCATCTGGAACTTTGTCCATAAACGCGGTACCGAAATAAATAGCGTTGGCTGACAGTGACCTACATCCCGTTGGAAGGTAGTTAAATCTTCTACAAAGTGAATTTTGCCACCACTGTAGTAGCTTGAAAGCTCGACCAGTACACGCTCTGTAATATGCGCAAGTGGTAAGTAGCTCATTGTGCGATCGTTTTGGTTAATACCCAATTGATCGAGCGAGCGACGCGCTGCCCAACAAGCTGTATTGTAACTGTGCACCACCCCTTTAGGCTGACCAGTACTACCAGACGTATAAATGATTGTCATCAAATCATCCATATCAGGTACAGGCGAGTCTGTTATGGGCGCGATATCCATAAACGCTTTCCACTGTTGCTTAGTAGCAATGTTTGGATAAGGAAAGGCAACCGTTAAATATTCTGAAGGAATAGAGGCAACTTGTTCCGCAGTATTATCTAGTTTTCCAACGAACAATAGCTGTACGTCAGCATGTTTCAATACATACTGGACTGTGTCTGGACCGGCTGTTGAGAAAATAGGTACCGACACGTGACCTGCCATCATAATGCCCAGATCAGCGATAAACCACTCAGCACAGTTTTTTGAAAAGATACCTATACGGCTGCCTTGCGGGAAATCGAATTCAC
The DNA here is from genome assembly GCF_054960375.1 of Alteromonas sp. G4i35. NCBI lineage: Bacteria > Pseudomonadati > Pseudomonadota > Gammaproteobacteria > Alteromonadales > Alteromonadaceae > Alteromonas > Alteromonas sp. G4i35. Next base: position 22,127 of record NZ_JBHNZD010000012.1, read on the forward strand.
GTAAACGTGCTGCCACTTTTCTGGCTTGTTCGGCGACTTGCTTCCATGTGTAGTCGTGGTATTCACCGTTAATAGGCTGCGTAAGAAATACGTCGTTCCCACGGCTCTGTTCCCAGTGGTACAACATACTTAATGGCGATGTTATTACTTCCGTGGTATTTGCGTTTGCTGTCATGTCTAGCGGCATAAGTCACTCATATGTTGTTATAATGTAGCTCATTTTTACAATGATTTCACAGACTTCTAATAAGCCCTATTTTTTATTGAAAAACAAGCTTTTTAAACAAGCGTTTACATTCTATGCGACGAATAACAAGGCTTTAGAGGCTAAATTTAGTTTTCTTATAGATTTGGCTTTTGAATCTTTATGGTCTTATCTGTTAGAAAAACGCGGTAAATATCGACGTTTTACCACGCTTTAAATAACAGCGGTACAACTTCCTCGGCGGTACAAGGCTTGGCGTAGAAATAGCCTTGGTGGAAATAACACGCTTTTCCAATCAATTCTTCTGCTTGCGCTTTTGTTTCAACGCCTTCCGCAACACAACTCATATTCAAGTTATTCGCTAACGTAATGGTTGTTGTTACCAGCGCTTCGTTTGCATTACCCGGCGCCATTTCGTTAACGAAGCTCTTGTCGATTTTTAATACCGACAACGGATAACGCTTTAAATAGCTTAAAGACGAGTAACCTGTACCAAAATCGTCAAGGGCTAATACAAAACCTTCTTTCACAAACCGATTAATCTGTCTTAACGCATTGTCACTGTCATCCATCAATACGCCTTCGGTAATCTCGAATCGAAACGCTTCTTTGGGTAGATTGAACTCATCAAGCAGGGTTAGCACACCGGTTAAGTCGAATTCGGTTTTGAAGTGAAGTGCAGATAGATTAATAGAGACAAACCCCGTGAAGCCTTGGCTGTACCAGGACGACAAGTCCTCTGCCGCTCTTCGCATTGCCTGTCGTGTAACTTCTATTATGTACTTCAATTCTTCAAGTACCGGAATGAACTGATCGGGGAAAAGAGGCTCGTTATCCAGTTTTCCTCGCAGCAGTAACTCAACCCCAATAGTGGTATTGGTTCTGGCATCTATAATTGGCTGGTAGTGATTGAAGAAGCAGTCATCTGAATAGGCTCGTTTTACTTTATTTTCAAGCTGTAAACGCGTTTTGGCACGTTCATTCATGTCTGTCGTAAAGTAGGTAAAGCCGCTTAATGCGTCCTTCTTCGCCGTATACATAGCCACATCAGCCTGCTTGATAAGCTCAGCAGGCTCAGAGGCGTCTTCGGGATAAAACGCCACACCAATACTGCACGAAACACGAAGCACTTCCTCTGCTAACGATATAGGCGTTTCTACTGATTCAATGATTTGTGCCACGAATGAGCTCAAGTCGTCATTGGCATTAACTTCCTCAATAACAATAACGAATTCATCGCCGCCTAATCGCGCAACGGTGCCCGACTCAGCCACAAGGTTTCGCATTCGGTTGGCTACAATGCGCAGCAGTTTGTCACCGTAGTCATGCCCAAGTGAGTCGTTAATACCTTTAAATCTATCCAAGTCAACAAACATCACCGCCACACGATGCTCATGATGACGGGCAAGCCCAATAGCATGCTCCAGTCTGTCTAGCAGCAATGTTCTGTTGACCAAGCCTGTTAAGCCATCGTAGGTCGCGATTTTCAGAAGTTTGCGCTCAGCATTTTTTTGTTCTGTGATGTCGGAAATAACAATTAGGTAATGCTCTGCAGTATTACTTTCGCCACTTACCGCTGTTATATCAATAAGCACGTCGTAGCGCTTGCCATCAGCACCATCGATCACGGCCTCGTCTTTCCAAAAATCCCCTCCCTGCATTTCCGGTAATTTGCCAGAAAGGTGTCTATTCAACGTTGGGTAACGCAAATAAAGTCGTGCCAACTGCTTGGGTAACGGCTCTTTATTATTAAAGCCGAACACGTGTTCAAAAGCTGGGTTCGCGGCAACTAAACGCTTTTCTTTATCAAAAATTAAAACCCAGTCTCGAGTTTGTCTAAAAGCGTCACTGAATAGCGTTACCTGCTGCTGAGCTTTTTGTAGTCTAAACAGTTGGCGTTGACGGGAGAGTAAATATGCTACGAATAAACTTACGATGAGCGCTGCGTAAATAGTATATGCAAGCGGTGAACGCAGAGGCGCATGTGGCATATAAAGCGTAATTTCAGCCGGTAGCACGTTATAGTCGAAACTACCTGGCGTAGGGGCAACAGAAAAAACGTAGTCTCCCGGTTCTATGTTGGTAAAGGTTATTTTTGCATCGTCAGTCACGCCTTCTGTAACGACGCGATCACCGTTCAACAGCTTGTAGTAGTACTTTACTTTTCCTATGCCTGACATCGCTAATGACGAAAAATGGATTGTTAACCCATAATCTTCGTAATCGAGATCGAAATGATGTCCACTTAGGTTTTTAAGCGGCTGATTAAGCACCCTATTGTCTACGGCAACTTCCGTTATAGCAGTTTGCTTACTGAGCAAACTTCTTCCAACTTCCAAGCTTTCCAATTGCGATGCAGAGAAAACCACAGCGCCGCTCGTCGAACCGTAAGCCAGTCGACCGTCCTTAAGCTTTAGCGAAGCCCCCTGGTTAAACTCAGAAACACTTAGCTCTCGTCCGTAGATAAAGTTCTTGATTTGGCCGGTAGACGGATCGTAATTGTGTAACCCTTTGTGCGAACTAAACCAGATATTGCCTGCTTCGTCTTTTTGCAGCCCGTAAACAATGTTTGATAATAAAATATTCGATTCGTTTAGGTTGTACAACGGCTCAAACGTGTCTGCGTCTATACCAACCAACCCTACGCCACTGTATGCAAGCCACAGCACCCCCATATCGTCGATAACCCACGACGATATAGAGCGATCTCGGCCACGCTGTAGCTCTGAGAATCGATAGACCAATTCATGCTGAAACGTCTCTGGGTCGATTAACCACAAACCACCTTCGGTAGCAAAAAATAATCGATCATTGTGGTAATGAGACTGCCCCAAGAAACCCAATGAAAAATTTATGTCAAAAACACGAGGGTCCAGCTCTAAAGAGGAAATTTCTTTTTCGTCCACGTCATACTTTACAAAACCTTCGTTGCCAATAAAGTACAAATCCCCTTTATCTGAAAGCATCATTCCCGTGCCATACGCATCAAATATGGTGTCATCGCCACCTTTTAATACCTCTGGCCGGTTAGCCTCCCCTGTTTCCATATCAAACAACCGTATTCCGTTGTACGTATTGAGAAACAATTCGCCACTTTGGGTTGGAACAATTTTGTCTACGGCTCCTTCACCAATAATCGCTCTTTCACTTTTTGAATACAGATACTTCTCAGACTTTTTTGTCGTGAAATCATAGTGATTAAGCCCATTTTCTGTACCTATCCAAATTTTATTAGGCTCAGTCTCGGCAAACGACCACACCACATGGCTAGTCAAAACACTAGCCTCACCTGCTCGTTCATTCTGGATGGCAAAAATATCCGCACTTTTCACACCGAAATACAGCGCGCCAGCATAGACTGAACTTAACCAGAGGTTGTCAGATTCATCTTTGGCAATGGCGATAATTTTTTTGTTTGAAATTTCGGTGAAACCGTTATGCGGTTCTAAGATGTGTTCGTATTCCCAACCACCTGCTTTTTTACTCAGCTGATATAGCCCTTTATTAGTGCCCATCCAAAAAGCGTTGTCTTTGTACTGAACCAACGTCCACACGTTTCTGTCGGATACGACCTGTGTAAAGACATGTTCTTTTTCGCCTTGTACCTGCTTGAGAAAATCTTGTTTCTGAGCAACAAATACGCCCAAAACCGTTGAAATCCACACCCTATCCTTATCGTCTAAAAGTAGAAACTTTGCATTGCCGTTATCGAGGTTTTCGGGAATATCCCCCAGGTAATCAAGTCGACGTAAAGGCTGTTCTAAATTGTTGATATTTTTGACGTACACCCCCGAGGTAGTGGCTACCAGTAAGGTGTCTTCAACGGTGATTGCCGCCCGGATGCTTTGGCTATTACCCAACAGCGGCTCAGGGAGCTTTGCTATTCGCTCAAGGGTTTTAGTTTGCGTGTTAAATTTATGCACTTCTTCTGTCAGTGCAATGATAAGGTGCGTGTCATCTTGCCAATGAAAGGTTTCCGCATGTTGCACAAAACCTTCAAAGTCGTGGTAGTACGTTGGCTCTAATTGCACCACATCCTGAGTGGCTAAATCGAGATAATAAACTCCTCTGCCGTACACGCTAAACCACAACGCTTCAGTACCTTGAAGGGCAAGTCGATAAATGGATGAGTCTATAAGAGAATTGTCTGGACCTGCTACTCGTTTAGTTCTTACTCCATCCCAACGAACCAAACCACCTTCTGTGGCTATCCACACAAAGCCATCTTCGTTTATAACAATGTCGTTGACGATATCTTGCGGAAGGCCATTTTTGGTCGATAAAGACTGAAAGACGGGATTAGATAATCGCGGTGAGGCCACCGCTTGTAGGCTTACAACTAAAACCAGCAGTAAAAGATAGTTGAAATATCTCATCAAAAATGGGTCGCACGTTTTAAATTTTTATTATAAACCCAAGTGTAACAGAATGTTTTAAACTTGGGCAGCTTCTAAAATGAGGTTTTTATAAACGTGAAGGAAACATCTATCGCATTGATAAATAAATATTAATTTTTCTAAAGCGTACAATATGAACAAAAGCAAAAGGCGCGTCCGACTAAATACACTTAGGGCTATTTCGATATTTTTATTTTACTCTTGCTGTACAGGAATGCGACCAACTGAAACAACCTGTCTGCGAATGCTTGGCTGTGGCGCTAGCCTGTACAAATCACCGTTCTGGCCTACATAGGTCTTTTTAATACCGCACGCTTTAGCAATATTTGCATGTGCTTGAAGGTGTTGATGCTCGCCGTGAACCGGAATAGCTATGGTAGGTTTTACCCAATGATACATGAGCTTTAATTCTTCTTCACAGGGGTGACCGCTGGCATGAATTGGCAGCGTGCTATCTTCACTGTGAATAACCGTTACTCCCTTTTCCTGCAGCGCTTTACTTAGTCGGCCTACACTTTCTTCATTTCCAGGAATAACTATCGAAGAAAATAGCACAGTATCCCCTTTGTCTAAACTAAGGTGAGGGTGAGTGTCTTTTGCAAAACGCGCCAGCGCGGTATTTTTCTCGCCCTGGCTGCCTGTCGCTACGGCTAAAACTTCATGGGGGGGAAGATAACCTAAATGTTGGGGATCGGTCACAGGTAAATCGTCTGGCCAAATGCCCTGTTGCTTGGCAATGCCGTACATGTTCATTAACGAACGACCGTACAGCGCCATGTAGCGCTTAGTTTTCTTCGCGACTTTAGCCAGCGAAATTAGCCGTGCTATATTGCTACCAAAGCATCCTACCACCGCTCTCCCCTTTAACGGCGCGATAGTGCTTAATAGGCCGTCGTAACAATTTCTCTCTGAAATTGAAAAGCCCGGTTTTGTTGCATTGGTAGAGTCGCCAACCATGGCAAGAATATTCTCACTGCCTAGTCGCTTGTAAAGGCTAACGTCAAAAGGTAAACCTGTTATGGGGTTGGCATCAATTTTCCAGTCTGCTGTATGCAATACTGTGCCTACTGGTGTATTGATTTTTAGTGCGAAGGGTTCTGGAAGCGAATGAGTAATGGCTAGCCAGTTAACGCTAAAAGGCCCAATTTGCTTGGTATCGCCTGCATCGACTTCATTAATGGCAATACGATTAGCCAATTTGCTCCTTGCAAGCTTTCGCCTTAACACTTCGGCGGTAAAAGACGTAGTATAAATTGGCTTTTGGAAACGTTCCCAAAGGTAAGGAATTGCGCCTACATGATCTTCATGGGCGTGGGTAATGACAATGCCAGCCAGTGCTTCTTTTTGTTTAGCAATAAATGAAGGGTTCGGAGCCACAACGCGATGCGTAGTGGCTTTGAAGGTATTCTGGTTAGACGCTTGGCTGACGCCTTTGTAGGCAGGTACGAGAGGCTCATCAAAAGAAACCCCACAGTCAACCATTAACCATTGACCATCGTGACCATACAAATTGAGGTTCATCCCAATTTCGCCCGTTCCGCCTAACGGAAGAAACCACAAATCATCAGCAGATGGGTGCAACAAAACGGCTATTACCTTTTCTCAGAGCATTGAATATTAGTTTGACGTTTAAATCTATGAGCGCAGAGCCATCATTCGTGCAATTCAGCATTAAGTTGGTCTATCACTTCGGCCCACGCAGCGTCTTCAACAATGGCATCTTTCAAAAATGCAGACTGACTTTCATTCCAATAAGGCGCTTCATGAAGATGTTGGCTCTTATTCAGCCCTCGATGTGTTTCAAAAAATTCAGCAATTTCTTCGTCTGAACTTCCTAAACCTAGTTGGCTGAATAGACTATTCATTGTGGGTTGCTCAGTAAACATAACGCCTCCTTGGGTTATCAATTAAGGGCACAATAAACGCCAGATACGTTGTACCCAACTAACTTTTTTATGCCCCATTTGCTTACTGGATAATTACCCTTTGTCTTCCCCTTGAGATCACATCTTAAAGGTAGTCAGCGAACTCTTCTGGCGTAATCACCTCTCCTTCTTCAGCAGGTACAGGACATACAATGACCATTAATTCATCTTGCGTCATGCCCGGCACCCACTTAGTCAAAAACTCTTCGGTGCTTAATTCCATCGCTTCACAGTGTGCCCAGTCTTCGGTTGCCCACAACAGTGCTAACTCAGCATCAGGCCAAACCGGAACACCATCTTCTTCATCAGTAGTTAGCATTACGCAGCCGTGCTCATCTTTAAGAATGAAGAGTTTCTCTTCCGCTTTAATTGTTGCAAGGCTTGCTTCTAGTCGTTGAAATGCGTTTTTTTCCAATAAAGGATGTAATTGTGACATAAGTTTCTCTCTTTAATTCTGCGATTCACATGCCTTTAAATTAGGCACCGTGGGTAAATTTATTGGCAGCGGTTAACACGCTTTAGACACGCTTTCTATTATCTCTGCTAGACCCACTCGTCTGACTTGCTTCATGCTGTGCACATACACCTTAAACGATACGTTTTCTAACGTTTCAATTCTGGTCACTATCACACTACCGGGTAACTGACTCTCAACGTTGGTCGGTAATACGGCAATACCACCTTCGCTCTGTAAATTGTTGAGCGCAAGATTCAACGAATTGGTTCTTAACTTTGCATCGCGAAGTTGAGGGTAAGCAGTAAGCAACCAGTCTCTTGCCTTAGTTCCCCAATCAATAGCCACAAAATCTGCTGCATCAATAGTCTCAGACGCTTGTCCAATTCTATATAGCGCCAAATCCTGCTCTAGCAATACATCACTGTTTACTTCTTCAGATTTCAACGGTTCAGTGGAGAATGATAAGTCTGTCACCCTTTCGTGCAATTGTCGCGAAAGGGTATCTAACGTAAGAACTTCAGCCTTTACTGACCAATCGGGAAACGAGTTGTGTAGGTGACTGAGCATCTGAGGCAATAACAGCTCGCTCGCCAGCTGTGTTGCGCCGCAAACAACATATTCAGAGGATTGAATTTGGAGCTCTTGTTTTGCTTCGTTTAGCGTTGCGCATAATTGCCTAGCGTAAGGCAGAAGTTTCTCACCAGATTGAGTGAGCTGTATACTGTTGCGTTGCCTAATAAAAAGCGTGGTATGAAAATACTCTTCAAGTAGCTTTATGCGCGCACTGACTGCAGATTGAGTAAGGTAAAGGTTTTCAGCCGCTTTACCAAAGTGACGAGTTTTTGCCACCTCTATAAAGGTGGTGAGAAAGCGTATATCCATGCTTATTGTACAACCGAATCAAAGTGGGTCTAAATTGACACAGATAATACGGCAAGTAAACACAAAAGCACAGAAGCGCACCGCTATAAACGGTACGCTTTATTAAAATTTCACCAACTCGCTGAATTAATACTCTTCTTGGTGCAGGCGACGCTGTTTGTCACGGCGTTGCAGGTCACGCTTCTGCTTTTCCTTTACAGTACTTTGACGTTTGGAATTTGGCTTTTTAGCGTGAAAATCTTCCTCTTCTACCGAGTCCCATTCATCACGCTGGTAACGATAGTCTTTACTCATTGACTTCTCTGGGTTGTTAACACACCTCAATTATTATCTTAAGCGACAAAATAGAAAACGAATTTTAATCATCGTAGCGACAAGAATTTTTGATTATTCCCATCAGTGATTTTCATAGACTTTTAACGTCCGACTCATTTACGCTCGTGTAATAGCGACACCCATTGCAGGGCCAATAAATAAAAACTTACATTTCACCTTAATTTCAAAAGCTTAGACATATCACGCTTGAGGTTATCCCCTCGCACTTTCTGTATACTTTTCAAACGTAATCTAAAATTTAGTGTTAGATTTTATACCGTTAAAAATTTTTTATTGATAAGAGAAAAATCTTTTGTTTTATCTTCGTTTTTAATTATCTTAAAAGTGCGCTGAACAAAACATTACGTTGGGTACAACATGAAAAGTTTAGCTATTCGACAATCTGCAAAACCTTATATTGACCGTCAGAAGTTTCCATACGGTTTTCGTAAATCAGGTGACTTCAGTATTACTGAAGCCGATCTTCTAACCCACTACGGCAAAACACTGCTAGGACTTGAAAGTGGCGAGTTGTCGCCTGAAAGTGATGATGAGAGACATTTCGTCGAATTCGTTACAGGTAAAGTTGAAGCTAGCAATAACCTAGAAAAAGCCTGGGCGAAATACGTCAGATTAGCAAGGGGCAAAAAGCACTTCTACACCCTTCACAGCAGTGCGAGTAACCAATCAGACTATGATGAAGACTACTCTGATGAAGAATTCGATGTAGCATAATGCTACAGCATTACTAAAAAGCTCGCTCCGGCGAGCTTTTTTGTTATTGAACAAATGATCTCAATCAACTTCAGACAAGAACAAAATGAAGAAACATTAAGGACTGTCTACACTTAGTAGTAATACAGAGTGATGTGCAGTGAATCATGCATTTCATTCTGAAAAACGAGCCAATGCAAAGGAGGCGCAACGATGATCATTAGTTCAAAACAGCTTACTCACTTTTCTATACATGCCCTTGATGACAAAGTGGGCGGCATCCGCGATATCCTTTTCGATGACGAAACCTTCACTGTTCGCTACTTGGTCGCAGATACCAATACTTGGCTACCGCTTAGCCGTAAAGTGGTGATATCACCTATATCTGTCAAACAGTTAGATGAAGATAGTGAGTCTGTTCATATCAATATGACAGTTGATACATTAAAAAACAGCCCCTCTATTGACGAACATAAGCCTGTGTCACGTGAATACGAAGAAAATCTCTTCAAATATTTTGGTTACGGATACTATTGGATTGGACCAGGAGCTTGGGGGGAGTTCGCACATCCAAATGAACTGGTCGAATTACAGCGCGCTGAAGAGTCTGAAACTGAAAACCCGAAAAAGAGCACCAACCACCTAAGAGCAGTGGGCGAAGTTGGTGGGTATGAAGTTGCTACAACCACTGATAACGTGGGCCACATCAGTAACTTCGTCATTGACACCGAGAGCTGGAAGATAATCATGCTAGTGGTAGATACCAACAACTGGCTTCCGGGTGGCAAACATCTCGCACTTCTACCTAGCGATATCGAAAGTATCGACTGGGCGGCGCACAGCGTAGTAGTCAATTTAAGTCACGACGAATTGGTTGATAGACCTGAAGTGGAAAGTGAAAAAATATCTGAAGAAGGCTATGTGCCTATGCTTTGCGAGCAACTGAATAAAAACGGAAATTAATAACCGAAGAATGTCACTGTTGGCGATTTTTAGTTAGGAACTTTACAATGTCCGTTGTTGAAGGCGGACATTGTAGCTTAGGATACAAAAAGAAGATTACTCGCAGAAAAATTCGTACATCAAAGCAATCAAACGCTTGACGCGCTCGTCTGCTAAGCGGTAGTAAATAGTTTGACCTTCCCTTCTTGTGGCCACCATTTTTGATTCTCGCAATAAAGCAAGATGCTGAGAAATCACTGGCTGCGAGACGCTAACAACTTCGAGAAGTTCGGTTACCGATTTTTCCTCTTTCAGCAACGAACAAAGTACCATAAGGCGTGTTTTATTCGCGAATTGCTTTAGGAAGATCTCGGCTTCCGCAGCGTGTTCCATTATATCATCTGAACCTATTACCATATCCTCGGACATAAGCACTCTCTATCTGTAAAGTATTTCGGCACCAATTTAGCCATTTACTATACTAAAGTATAAGACATTTTGCCGACCTGCCAATTTATGCGACGAATCCCTGTATTTTACATTGTTTTATTACGCTGACATCAATATATTAGATTTTACTTATTTTAACCAAGTTTAGGCAAAAAGGAAAAGTATGCTTATAGATATGAAGACTCGAATAGAAAACATAGACGATAACTTACGCACTGTATCTGCGGAGCAAGCGGCCAGTGAGTGCCGAAACAATAGCGGTATACTGATTGATGTACGGGAGAGTGCCGAAGTTGCCAATCAGCCCGTACCTTCTGCGCTTCACATACCACGCGGCGTGCTCGAAATGAAGGCACTGGAACAGTTTAAAGATGCTTCAGCGCCACTTTATATTCACTGTGCGTCGGGCATTCGAGCAAAACTAGCAGCAGAGCAACTTATAAAAATGGGCTATGAGAACGTTTCGGTTGTGACATGCCCTGTACCCACGATAAACCAAGCAAACCGAAAATGACTTCTTAACCACGTGTATGCTATAAGTATCGTTAATTAAGAGTTTTAAGGCGCTGTATGCTGAAATCTACGTTAGAACAATGGCGAATGTTCAAAGCCGTCGTCGATGCAGGCGGCTTTAATCAAGCTGCTGCTGAAGTTCACAAAAGTCAATCGAGCGTTCACCACGCGGTTCAAAAGCTTGAAAACGCCATTGGTGTGTCGTTGTTTGAGAATATTGGACGTAAAGTCCAGCTTTCGCCGCAAGGCGAACTTATGTATCGCCGTGCCTCTTTTTTGCTGAGCGAAGCACACAAGCTCGAGGCCGTTGCCAATAGCCTTCAATCTGGCACAGAAACAACTTTACGCATAGCGGTGGATATTATTTTTCCGTCTGAATTGCTTTATAACGTGCTAGCGAAAGTTTCTGCTGAGTTTCCGCTGCTTCGTATCGAGATAGAAGAAACTGTGCTCAGTGGCGCAAATTCACTTTTGAGCAATGGTAAAGTTGATTTAGGCATCTCTCCTTTCGTATTTCCAAATGGTTTTAGCGAAGACTTGTGCGAAATTGAGTTTGCAGCTGTCGCTCACGCCGACCATCCACTACACCAATTAGATAGAACGCTCACACTGGAAGACTTAAAAGCGCATCGTCAAATTGTGGTAAGGGATTCATCCGCGGAACGTAAAGCTGATGTGGGCTGGTTAGGTGCAGAGCAACGCTGGACCGTAAGCCACGTTAGAACGTCATTAGATATTATTGCTCAGGGGTTGGGTTTTGCGTGGCTGCCTATAGCAATAATTAAAGATGAGCTTGAAGACGGTACACTCGTTCCCCTTCCCCTGGATAATAATGCAGCATTGCGTAAGGCGCTCCTTTATCTGTCTTTTGAAGACGGCGATACGTTGGGGCCAGCTGCCCGTGCTTTTATTGGTGAGCTACGATATCAAACAATGAACCTTCCATCGTCAGATTTTATGCTCGATTCGTGTACTGAGTAGTTTGTCCATCAGCTTAGAGCGACTGCAAGGCGTTCAAATCCAAGTATAAAGCCAAATAGCGATAATGAAACACCAACTAACGCCACAGCACCATCGTCTGTGGCCATGCCTATTGCCATAATAAAAACAGCAAAAGCGGGAATAAGGCCCATAAAGGGAATAAGCTCCAGAGGAATCATTACAAGTCCGCAACCTGCACAACATAATGCGATGAGTGATCTGAACACAGGCTGGCGCATGAAAAAACACCGAGGAACTAAAAAGCGGTCTACGCGTACTGCATACGGTTTAACCTTTTCGACAATGTAGCGAAGCTGATCGGCGTCACAGTTTAGTTGCATCACTTTTTGCGGTAACCAAGGATGCCTACGACCGAGTAAAATTTGCAACGCGATGAGTAAAATTGTCCCACCCGCTAAAGATGGGATCCCAGGGATGGCCCCAATCGGTGTGCAAGCGATAAAAGATGGCAGCGCCAACATTGGTCCAAAGCCTCTTTTCTCCATCACATCCCAAAACTCAGCAAACTCGAACGTATCTTGTCTTGCTCGCGGCTGCATTTTCCCCAACAACTCGTACAAGGTCATTGATCTTACAGCTGTTTTTCCCCACATCTTCAATTCCTTTGATATCACATTACCAGCGAACGTCGCATTAATCAGACGGGCTCCTCGCCTAATTAATATACATTTCTTGCACCTACTCGATTTGCCATAGTGAGATTGCAAGTAACCTTAGACAGGCAAATCGTGCGAAAAATATGCCATCGATTGCATGTGACGGTGTGTTGAAGACAGGAATACTTTTTGCAAATGCCCCTGATAAGTAGAATAAAATCACCTAATAAAACAAAGACAGATATAGACATTCTGTACTTTAGTGCGATGTGTACCGCTGATCGCAAAGAGTTGATAAATTAGAAGAACGTAGCGCAACCGACTATCCCTGGCATCTAGGCAAATGTTCAAGATTTCCGGGTTGCTTGAAGCGTTTAGATATTTTCCGATGCGCTTACGCCTTATCAATTTAAACCAGCGTACAAATAAACTTTAAATATGCGCTTTAGCATTCAGTTGTTAATAGCGTATGATAAAACTATAACATTGATTCTATTCCATATTTTTTCTGAATAGGAAACGAAAGAAGAGAGGGACATCCACGTGCTTACCGTACTTTTAGTTGATGACGACGCCGAGTTCACAGAAGTAGCTTGTACTATCATCGAATTTCTTGGCCACGAAGTACTTACCGCTGCCACACTCAAAGAAGCCCGCGACTGGTTAGAGAAAGAAACCTTTGACCATGTACTGCTTGATTTCATGCTACCCGATGGAAGCGGCGCGCACTTGTTCAATGAATTAGATGCACTTCCTAAGCGCCCTCGCGTTACTTTGATAACGGGTCACCCTTCTGTGAAAAGCGTGATAAAGGGTCTGTGTGGCCCCACGGTCGACTACCTTGTTAAGCCAATTCAACGGGAGGAAATAGAGGCCGTATTAAGTCAAAAGCCAAAAGAAAAAGCACCTGCACAAGAAAAAATAGAGAAACATTTTGACTTGCTGATTGGTGAATCACCAATTATGAAAGAGCTCTACAAGCTGATTTCTAGAGTGAGTAAAACCAGCGCTAACGTAATGCTGCTTGGTGAAAGCGGTGTAGGTAAAGAAGTGGTGGCTGCCGCAATTCATCGTGCTTCAGAAAGTGAAGGTCCCTATATTGCAACCAACTGTGGTGCATTCTCAAAAGAACTAATAGGTAGCGAACTTTTCGGTCACGAAAAAGGAGCATTTACCGGCGCTGTAGGACGTAAAGAAGGTGTTTTCGAACAAGCTGAGGGCGGCACGCTCTTTTTGGACGAAATCACAGAAATGCCCATTGATATGCAGCCCAACTTACTCCGCGTTTTAGAAAACAAGGTTGTTATTCGTGTGGGCGGAACGAAGACCATCCCGGTGAGCTGCCGCGTTGTATCTGCCACGAACCGAACAATGGAAGAGATTGCGCAAAGCAAAGTACTGCGCGAAGACATCTACTTCAGACTTGCGGTGTTCCCAATCACCATTCCTCCGCTACGTGAAAGAAAGGAAGATATTCCATTACTAGCAAAAACCTTTATTGCTGAATTCAATAAAGATAATGGCTCGCAATTTAAGTGGGAAGATAGTCAACTCGATACGTTACAAGCCTACGACTGGCCCGGTAACGTGCGTGAACTAAGACACTTTGTGCATCGCGCTGCCATTATGAGCGACCCTGAAAAGAGTGAGATTGAATTACCAAAAACCATTGAGTCACCATTTGCTCAAAAACAGAGTACGACACCGGCACTTCAAGCCGGTAGAACCATTGAAGACGTGGAAAAAGAGCTAATTTATGCCACGTTGGAAAAAGTGAATGGCAATAAGACCACCGCAGCAGAAATGCTGGGAATTAGTACGAAAACGCTTTACAACCGTCTTCATGCATATGGTGACTTAAGTAAAGACGACTAAGTAAGAGGTATTCGGCATGACTAGCGAAGAATTTTCTCGACTAAGTGTTTATGTGCATGATGCACGCAAACCATTAAACAGAATATCAATGCAAGCTGAGCTAGTAAAAATGGCATTAAACGGTGACGTTCCACCTCAAAAGGCATTGGTGGCGTTGGATAAAATAATAAGCAGTGCTAAAGACTGCAGCCATACTCTTGCTGAAATGACATCAGAGTTAAGTGGCAATGTTTCGGATTAAGTAAATGATTACTAAAGTATTGTCTTCACTATACAGTTGGATAATTTTAGTTGTTCTGGTCATTATTGTAATAACTGCTAATTCATTTTACGTAGTTAGTACATTGAATGACCTTTCTGCTCTGGAAGCGCGGCTGTTCACTACGAACCGGGTTATCAATGCAGTTAACCGCCTTCACGTTGCTGTACTTCGCGTGGAGTCTGGTCAGCGCGGCTATATGCTAACTGGCGATGAAGAATATCTTACCGACTACACCGAAACGTTAAGCGTAATCGGCGAATTAATGGATGAGGTAGAAGTAAGCTCCTTCTCTTCAGATATTAACGACCAGTCCATTCGCATCGAAGAACTTTTGTCTTTAACCAAAGCAAAAATCAATGAAGTCATTGAAGTAGTTGAGCTGTATAAAGAAGGGAAAGAGCAACAAGCTGTCATTTTAGTGAATAGTGATAAGGGTATAAAACTCTACAAACAGTTTGAAACCTTATTTAGAGAAATCGACGGTTCAGAACGGGATATGCAAGGCACGCATTTGGCCAACTTAATGAGCCTAAGAAGGGACTCCGTTAATACGCTGATCATTTCCTCTGCAACGACTCTGCTACTGATTATTACGGTATTTTTATTGCTCAAAATAAATTCCCGTGAGCATGAGAAATACCAAGCTGATCTAGAGTCTGTTAACGAAGATCTAGAATCTCGGATAGCAGATAGAACGCAAGAGTTAAGTGTTTATTCAGACGAATTAGCACGAAGTAATAGAGAGTTGGAAGATTTTGCCTTTGTGGCGTCACACGATCTTCAAGAACCATTAAGAAAAATTCGGGCATTTGGTAACCGCTTAGAATCGGGCTACAACGACGTGATAGACGAACGAGGCAAAGATTATCTTGCGCGCATGCTCAATGCAGCAGAGCGGATGTCCATGCTTATTTCAGACCTTCTCGCCTTTTCTCGCGTTTCCACACGAGGTAAAGAGTTTGACGACGTTAATCTAGACACCGTAGTGGATAGCATCATGGGCGATTTGGAAATCGCTATCGATGAAAAGTCTGCGCAAATACATGTTAGCGATATGCCGACTATTCGCGGTGACAAATCGCAATTAGAGCAGCTGTTTTTAAACTTAGTGTCTAACGCACTGAAATTTCAGAGCGAGGGCGTGAGGCCAGAAGTAACGATATCTGCAAGGGACGCGACGGAAGAAGAAACGAAAGACATTCTGCTTGCTGAAGAATATGACTGGACAAAAATCACCGTATCAGACAACGGTATAGGGTTCGAGCAATCGTTTGCTGAAAAAATATTTGCCCCTTTCCAACGCCTTCACGGTAGAAGTGAATACAAAGGTACGGGGATTGGGCTTGCCGTTTGTCGTCGTATTGTAGAACGGCACAACGGTCAAATAACCGCAGTTAGTTCTCCCGGAAAAGGGGCAACGTTCTCGATAATAATACCCAAAAATAGTGAACCGTTTGGTTCTAGCAACAATAATGGAGAAGCACACAATGACGCGTAAACAAACTCAGCCTATCAATATACTTATGGCGGACGATGACGAAGACGACCGCCTACTTACGGTTGACGCGCTCAAAGAGAGCCGCGTTCTAAACAATCTGTTTTGTGTTGAAGATGGCGTTGAATTATTAGAGTTTCTTCGACATGAAGGTAAATATACAGATCCTGCATCGGCACCGCGACCTAGTCTTATTTTACTGGATTTAAATATGCCAAGAAAAGACGGTAGAGAGGCGCTGCAAGAACTGAAAAACGACCCCAAGCTTCGCAGTATCCCAGTGGTAATTCTCACCACCTCTAAAGAAGAGGAAGATATGCTTCGCGGTTATGATCTAGGTTGCGCATCTTACATTACAAAACCAGTGAACTTTGAAGGATTGGTTGAACTAATGCGCGCGCTCGGACGTTACTGGATAGAGTTCGTAGAATTACCACACGAGTAAACAAATAAGGGTTAGTTGAATTTTTGACAACCCAAACATGTTACTCAATAAAATTTCAAAAATACCGCATCGGTAAACGAGGTACTAGATGTCAGAGGTAATAAAAATTTTATTGGTAGAGGATGATGAAGATGATTACTTCTTAACCTCTGACTATCTAGCACAGTGCGAGTCACCTACGTTTGAGTTGACGTGGGTGACGAATAGCTTAGACGCAGTAGAGGTACTAAAGACACAAAGTTTCGACCTGTGTTTGTTAGATTACTTACTGGGTGCTGAGAACGCGATTGATGTACTGGGTGTTTTAAAATCTAACCAATTCAATTTACCCGTGGTGATACTTACCGGACAGTCGGATGCTACGGTGGATGAAATGGTCATGCGAGCAGGTGCCGCAGACTATTTACAAAAATCTGAAATTGAATCACCGCGGTTTATGCGCACGATTAGATACGCCATGGTTCGCCGTGACATCGAGAACGAGCGAATTGAGCGAAACAAAGTAGAGCAAAAGAACAAGGCCAAAGATAAGTTCCTTGCGCATTTAGGGCATGAACTGCGCACCCCCCTCACCTCTATTCTTGGCTACACCGAACTGCTTTTAGACGATGCGAGAAACAGCCCTTTTCAACAAGAGTTATCTATTATTCACTCTAATGGCAAGCACCTGTTAAGCCTACTCAATGATTTGCTAGACATGTCGCGGATAATGGCAGAGAAACTTGAACTCAACATTAAAGAAGTGAACTTAAGCGCGTTTTTGACGGATATTCACTCATTAATGCGTTTAAATGCCAAAGACAAAGGACTAAGCCTTAACGTTGTTTCAAAAACAAAAATACCAGAGTTTATACACACAGATCCTACCCGCCTGCGTCAGGTATTATTGAACCTTATTTCGAATGCCGTGAAATTTACTGATAAGGGCAGTATCACGCTTACCATCTCTCTCGACGAGCCGTCTGAAAACGATTCGAGTCAAACACTGCTGCGGTTTTCTGTAGATGATACAGGTATCGGCATGCCGCCTGATAAGCTCATCAATATTTTTCAGCCTTTCGAACAAATAGAAGATGTGATGCGTGCCAATCATGGCGGAGCAGGACTGGGACTTGCCATTTGTAAAGAGCTTGTCACTAAATTGGGCGGCGACATTGATGTTAAGTCTCGTTTGGGAGAAGGCAGCACGTTTACATTTGATATAAACCCTGGCGATGTTTGCGAGCAGCCTCGTGTAGATCTTGAATTAGGCCAAATTCAACCTGTCGAGTCTAGTAGCATCAATTTAAACGTAACTGGACGCGTATTAATTGTTGATGACTTGCGAGAAATTCGACGCCTAACTGGCCACCTTGTGAGTCAATCTCAAGCTGACATTAGCTACGCTGAAAATGGCGTAAAAGCACTAGAAGCCGTTTTGCAGGCGGATGAACACAACCAGCCCTTCGATCTCGTTTTAATGGATATTCATATGCCAGTGATGAATGGCATAGAAGCCCTACATGCGATTAGACGACATGGGCAGGATATCCCAGTGATTGCCGTGACAGCAGCAAGCCGCAAAGGCTTAAGAGAATCGTTAATTCGCGAAGGGTTTAACGACGTAATTGGAAAGCCCATTGACCGGTTTGCACTGGCTAACTTGCTTTCGCAATACCTTCCGCCAGGTAATCACGTAACATTTACCAACGTGGAAGCCCAAGTTGCAGACATGCCAATGAACAAGCCGTATGCTCCAGAGGAAGAGACCGCTTATCGAGGGCTTGCAAACCCTGGGCAAGCAGAGCAGAAAATCCAGTCTACTGATTCAAATGGTAATTCAGATCAGCCTGCCAATAAGCACATACTTGTGATTGAAGACGATGAGGATGCGGCGGAGTTACTGCAATTGTTTCTTTCCCACTTAGGTCATACGGTCACTACTCAGTACAGCGGTGCTGAAGCATTACAGGCTGCAGAAAATCAAAGTTTCGATCACATTCTTATGGACCTTACCCTTCCCGATTATAACGGTTACGACTTAGCGAGTGAGCTCAAGCAAAAGCTACCAGATGCCATTCTTACTATTGTAAGCGGTCACGAAGCGGACTCCGAAGCGATGACAACCATAGGGATCAACAGTGCATTGCTCAAACCTGTCACCAAAGACGATTTAGCCTCGGTAGTGGGCTGAAAAGTTAATTTTATCGCTGCCAACCTGTACCGAATGTCGGAGGTTGAGCAGCGCATCATCAAGACCAAGAAAATATTACAGACGTAAGACACAACAGTGTGTGAGACTTGCACATAAGTACCTCACGCAACAATAGAAAAATAAAATTAAGCTATATAAAACAGTAAGATAATAGTTTGGTATACCAGTTGCAGCTATCTATGTGAACCCAAAATATTAAGGAGAGTATTATGGCTACACAAGCTTCAGCTAAATCGCAAACAGTTAAACGTAACGGTACAAACGGCGTGGCTGAGCCGAGTCACCCAGTAACGGATCAACTGAAAGATTCTCTTCATGCGTCAGTAGACAAGTTAGCAGACAGTGCAGGCATTGCAGAGGAAAACATTCGTCGCACTGCGACATCGTCTGCAGAGAACATGTCAGCGAGAAAGCGTCTGGCACAGCAAAAATGGCAGGCGTCGAAAGTACGTAGATATGCCATTGAGAACCCAGTAGCGACAGCGGGTATCGCTTTCGCAGCAGGAATGTTAGTGACGTCACTTTTACGTAAGAAGTAATACGATGACTGTACCAGATTTTCGAAGAGCAAATTTCAATTTGTGCACAGAAAATCCTTTTCGCCTGACGCCGCCCGCGGCGCAGGCGAATCCTAATGTTACGAGCAACGGTGACAATGCTAACGCTGCATCAGCAACCTCTGAACACTCTGCACAATACAAGTCAACACAACAGAACAAGTCAACGCAACAGAATTACCCCGACCCATCGTTTTCGGATATCTTCTCGGCATTCTCCGAAGCATTGACCCAGCGAAAAGCGCAGGGTTTGGCATTTCTAGAGCTCACTAACAGTGAATTGATGCTCATTAAAAAGAGTTTCTTTGTTACAGTCTTTGCATGTCTAGCGGCATTTGCAGTGGGCACTGTATGTTGGCTCATTTTAAACATCGCCATTGGCGCTATACTTCATAGTGTGGGCGTTAGCTATGTGGTAGTTCCACTCCTGTTGTTGGTGTTCAACAGCATTGCGGCCTTTTGTTTATTTAAGCTTGCACAAAATGCATTCAATTACCTGAGCTTTAGCAGACTCATACAAACGTGGCGACGGGTTTTCGGATAGTGAAAATGCTTACCATTGCGTAAAAAGCCACCGCCAATAGTGAGGAAAAGCGATGAACATTTTTTTAAAATCGAATATGAAAGATATAGCACAGAAAGAGCATGCTTATTTTTCGCAAAAACATCATGCAGATGTTGCACTTACACAAGCAAAGAGGCAATGTAAACTGATGATGGGAAAGCCTGAAACGTTGCTTGGCATCGCAACCCTTGGCGCATACAAGGGTGCGGTAGATGCAAAACCCAAAGCAAAACGCAATCAAGCCCTAATGGCAATAAGTAGGACTGCGCTATTGTCGTTATTTCAATGATCACAGTATTAAGGAATATGTGAGATGAACAACAAAAAAAATATGAAGAAAAGTCGTTTGACGCTTGCCTGTGTTGGTGTGGCGTTTAGCCTTGCAATAGTAGGTTGTTCATCGACCCCTGTAGCAGCCCCTACCCCTTATAAGTCAGCGAGTTCCAAAGCTGCCTACGGCTATTCGAGCGAAAAAATTTCTGAGAACGAATACAAGGTTCTTTTTAAGGCAACAGACAAAACTCCTGCTGATAAAGTACAGCAATATGCCCTTTACAGAGCAGCGGAAATTGCTGAAAAGCAAGGCTTTACCTATTTAGCTATTGTTAAAACCAACGTGGATAAAAAGCCAGTTGTTGCGCGAGAAGTTATGGCGAACAAGGAAGAGCCCGTGGCATTTCAAACAGACAGGCAGTGCACTATGTCAGGCTGCGATGAAGTGGCACAGCCTATGGCCGTCCCAAGCTCAAACGACGTTGTGAAAACTCAAATTAACGACATCTACTTTACTATTAATGTAATGATGGCGAATGATAAAACCCGTCTAGGTAAAAATGCTTTTACTGTCTTAGAGGTACTATCAGAGCCTCTTGAGCCAAAAAATGGCAACTAGCTGAGCGTTTTGCCGCTCACTTATGCTCTAAAACATCAGTTTTAATAGAAATGCTTTTCAGGCCCTAGTTGCAATTATTGAAAAGCATCGCTCAAACACATGAGCAAAACCGTAATGTGTATTAAAGCCAACAACCTGTGCACTAGTCTTTATTACTTTTCTGTTGTGGCTAACAGACCACTGGCTAACTGCATTCTTCACTTTTCTACAAACTTGACCGGTGTCATATTCGTTTCTTCTTGAAAAAGTCGATGACACTGCTGCTATCACAGCTCTTTTTTCTAATTTATAGCTGTTATCCATTCTCCTGAAGTGCTTCCTGGATTTTTAATGGCCCGTTAATCTTCTATTAATGTTGTACAAAAGTCTCCGTCATCATAGCTAGCTATCATTAAACCCATGAACTGCAGAGCAGATTTATAAACCTCTAGCAACAACGTTGTAGCGGTACTGCTCTAAGCAATTGAATCAGGTAATAGCACATATTTATTTTGCAAATGACTAAGGAGTCAGGCGATGAGAAAGCTAAGCACGTTAATGACAAAAACTACTCTTGTAGCAGCTACAGTAATGTTGGTGACTGGTTGCAGTGCAGTGGCAAAACCGCAGATGGAGCATTCAGCTAGTTCGAATGTTCCGGCGTTAAAAGCTAAAGCACTCGACAACGCATTACTTTATTCCGACGAATGTATTACTGAGCGAGAAGTGGTAACGGCACAAAAGATGTGGGGCGACGGCATAGTGCGAATTGGTGCAGTATTTAGCAATGATGGTGATTACTCTGGCGAAGCCGCAGATTTCATCCAAGCTATGTATGGTTACGATTTAAGCAGCGTACTGTTTAAACCAACGCTTGCAGCTAACGACCAGTTCCGTTCAAGCTTCGATGCTGCGCTTTCATACTTTGTTGGCGGTAATGACGCTTACGAAGAGGACAAAGGCTTTGCTATAAAGCCATACACAAATGTGAAATTCGATAATGTGGGTATTATCAACAACAGCTGTCGCATGGCCGTGGCGATGGGCAACTACTTCTTTACCGATACAAAAGGTGGCGAAACGAAGGTGGAATACACGTTTGCCTATGTCAAAGATAGTGACGGCGACCTGCGTATTGTTGCTCACCAATCTTCGTTACCTTACAACCCAAACGGTAACTAAATAGGCCATTGCCCCTCCATTCTTAGGAAGTGTGAGGGGCGAAACACTCTCCCTTTGCAGGCAAGGCGTCCCTTCCCTTTCGCTTTGCCTCTTTTTTATTTTCAACGAGAAAAACTATGTGCGCAAAACGAATTATGACGCGTTGCGTCTTACTACTTGTGATGGCGATGACAGCCGGCATTAAGTCACACGCCGAGTCAGATTTTCAATCTTGGAACGCCCTCGCACTCACTGGAGATGCCGATGATAAAGGTAAATGGCAATTTTGGTTTGACGGTCATTTACGCTTTAAAGACGACGCATCTCGCCTAGGCGTTTCTATCGTTCGTCCCGGTGTCGGCTACAAACTATCAAGCGATACGACCTTGTGGCTGGGTGTTGCAAGAGTAACGATAGACTCAGACAACGGTTCAATTGAAGAAGACAGGGTGTGGCAGCAAGCTACGTATTCATTAAGCAAATTTATGGGCGGTACCATTTCAGGTAGAAGTCGTTTGGAGCAGCGATTCAGGAGCGATGAAGGCGGTGATACAGGCTATAGGTTCAGACAATTTATACGGTGGTCGAAACCTTTAAATGAGCAATGGTCAATGGTCGTTTGGGACGAGGTATTTTGGGCTTTGAACGACACAGACTGGGGCCAAAATAGCGGGTTTGATCAAAATAGACTTTATGTGGGACCGGCCTATCACCTCAACAAGAAATGGCGCGTTGAGATGGGATACTTACATAATCATATTGCGTCGCCAGGCGCCAATTCAGACGCCATAACAAACCACAACCTTGCACTCACGTTCTTCGGAAGCTGGTAAGGATCAAAGAATAACTCCAGCCAAAGGCCCTTAACACACAAAGAGTAAAGTTGGGTGACTAGGGCCTTACTCGATCATGTAAAAAATGCATTCGTACGTGTAATCGTGACGTTAATTGCCTGCAGTTACGGCCTGAAAACCAGAGAAAAATTAAATTATATCAATATATTTCAACAACTTAAAAAACAGGCACAAAGATAGCATTAGTTAAAGTGAAAGTAACGGAAGCAATACGAGGATTTAGTTATGTTAGGTTGGGCAATCACATTTTTTATCATCGCCATTATTGCAGCAGTTTTTGGTTTTGGAGGCATAGCAGGTGCAGCAACAGGTATCGCACAGTTTCTTTTCTTTGTGTTTATCGCGTTGCTCGTAATCTCACTTATCGCAAATGCGTTACGTGGTAGAGCACCAAGAGCCTAAGAGTTAGAAGTATTTTAATAGGAAAAAGGAGTAAGGATATGTTTTCATTTAAAAACTTATCAAAGGTACTAGTAGCATCAGCATTTGCACTATCACTAGCAGCTTGCGGTGACGGTGAAGCGGAAGACGCAGGCGAAGAGCTAGACGAAATTGTTACCGATGCAGGTAATGCCGTTGAAGACGCTTGTGAAGATGTGAAAGAAGGCGTAGACGCTGAAGATAAAGACTGTTAATCACGTTTTTATCAAAAAAGGGCCAGACAATTGTCTGGCCCTTTTTGTGTTTACAGTCGACGTGGTTTGACCTAACTGGTTAGTTAAGACACTTCTTCACCACCTAACTCACGAGCAAGATCGTCTAGTGTAGATAGCGTCGAATCAAATTCACCTACGCCGTAACGGTATTTTACACTCACGTGATGATCCGTACGCCCGAACTTCACTCTTAACCCTTCTGCGTCAATATGCTTCACGGTATTCAAAAAGCGATAGGCAGACATTTCTGTTTCAAATTGAAACTCAACACTGTTTTCCATTTAGGCTTTCCGTT
Source organism: Alteromonas sp. G4i35 (assembly GCF_054960375.1). NCBI lineage: Bacteria > Pseudomonadati > Pseudomonadota > Gammaproteobacteria > Alteromonadales > Alteromonadaceae > Alteromonas > Alteromonas sp. G4i35. The sequence continues at coordinate 45,755 of NZ_JBHNZD010000012.1, forward strand.
TAAGCAACAATTTCAGGATGAGTATCAATAACTGAAACAACTCGTTGCAGCAAATGGTTATCTTCTTCGCTTATCGAGTCGTATGATAACCAGTCAGCAAGAATGTCGGGAGCTGTTGCCGCTTCGCCTTGTTCCAACTTAGATGTCATCATTTGTAGCTGTACGCTAGAGCGTATAGATGCGTCTGCATCTGGGCTTGGCATACCAGTTGCGACTTCTAATGCTACCGTCAACCATTGTCTATCGTGCTGAGTTGTTTTATTTCCAGTTGACTGACCCAATACGCTTGACCAACGCTTCCCTAACGTTTCCGCTAGAGATTGCTCATCACCACTTCCCTCACCTACACTTAGCTGTAGTAAAGAAATCAGAGCCTGAGCTCGCGCCAATCGGGCTTGAGATTGTGCATTTTTCGCTTGCGCCGCGCGCTTACTTTCAAGTGAATCAATCTTTTTATCTACTTTCGTACGTTGCGCTTTAGGCAAGTCGGTTAACTGAGCGCGAACGTCGCTTATTGATTGACTGAACGTTACATCATCGCTGTTGATGTCAACAGCTTCCACTTGCTTGAGTAGCGAATCTACTAACGCGTTAAATGCATTATTCTGTACTTTCCGCTCGGCTTTTAAACGTTCAAATACGGTGTCATTGGCAGCTTTAAATTCTGCCCACAACTTACTCTCTTCACGTTTACCTGCATGGCCTATTTGCTTCCACTGGCTTTGCAATTGCTGAGCTTTGTCGGCAGCGCCAGCAACATCTTCTTCCGTAGCAAGTTGACAAGCTTGGGTGACTAACGCACGCTTTTGGGCTTGGTTGTCGCTTTGCCATTTATTTACTTTAGCCTGAATGGGCGATGATACCGCCTTCCATTCTTGCTTCAGCTGTTCATAAATTTCACGTTCAACCTGACCTGCAGCGTGCCACTGTTTAGACACTCTATCGAAAACTTTCACTAACTCCGCTTCCGGCATGTTAATGTCCATTGCCTTAACGGTAGCGATAATCGACATACGCTGTTCACGCGCAGCAGCCCGCTGTGCATCTAACTTCGCGTAATGCGCTCTACAAGGCTCGAAGGCCTTTTCAAGTGCATCATCAAATTGCTGCTGTAACAACGCGTCATCACTACTTTCTTCACTCGTTGACGATGACGGTGTTAGTGATAACCATTGCTTACGCAGATACTTAATGGCCTCACTTCTTTGCTTAATATTTTCTGCATCAGCGCTGGCTAACGCTTTTGCTTCTTCTACAAGAGCGGGTTTGCGCGGCGCAGCAAGGTAATCCTGCCATCCTTCTAAGCGCGACACATCACCAGCGGTCTTTTCAAAACGCTTCTCTACATACTTTTTCGCTGAACCAGGAAGCGCAGCATAACTTTCCTGAAGCTTTGCAAATTTTGAAATAGCAACGCGGAATTTACCCTGAGCAATTAAGTTATCGATAACGCTAATGTGCTTTCTAATGTGTTTTACTTGCTCATTTTCTTTGGATTTTTGAGCACGCTCTTTGGCATTTACACTGCTTGTCGCTGCGTTGAAACGTTTAGACAACGCCTTAGGAATGGCATCGATTTCGCGACTAAGCGCTTTATACGCTTGACGTGCTTCGTCAAACTCCGCTTTAAGAGCCACTACACTACTGCTTTGTAATGCGTCGCCACCATTTACCTGACTCAAATTCTCAGTCGATGCGCTAGCTTCTTCAACGCTCACATCACGGGTATCTTTACCCGACTCGCTATCGCTTGCCGAAACGATCTTAGCGGCAATGTCTTCGAGCGACTGAAGTTTTATCAGTAGCTTTTGGCCGTATTGCTGCTGCATAGAGAAGCGATCAAGCTGCTCGTTTAGTTCGTCGACAGAGTGCTTAATCTGTGTAATTCGCTTATCAGTTGCAGATTCATCATCGAGACGCGCTAGCTGTTCGAGCGTTGCTTCAACACCGCGCACGCTTTCATTAACCGTAGCAACATCAGCAAGCGTCGCTTCACAAAGCCTGTTATTGTACAACCAAGCTACCTGCTCCTTGGCATGAGTAAGCTGCTGTTCGCACAATGCTTTGGTATTGGCACGTTGCGACGCTTGTTGCTTCTCTTCCCATGCCGGGCGTATACGGCTTAAATATCGCTCGAGCTGCTCACCAATACGCGCGCGCTTTTCTTCATAATCAGCGCGTTCTTCTGAAGTGAGTAAATCAATTTGAGCAAATAGCCCTGTCAATTCGCTCTCAAGTTCGTTGCGCTTTTCATCAATGGTTTCTACATCTGATTTGTCGAGTAAAGCCTGATATTTTGAAAGTCCCAGAGTGAGCTGCTTTTTAAGCTCCACTGGGCGCTTTGCAGCCTCTTTGATAGCATCTATCCGCGCATTAATTTTCGTAACAAGGGCATCATCTGACACTTTCTTAGCAAGCTTTTGCAGATCTGATACGTCTGAATGTGCGTTGACTAGTTGAGTCTGCAGTTGGGGACTTGCGCCTTCTAAAAAAACAAACTGGGTGAAAGATGGCTTCGCTACTTTTTCGATTAGCGCGCTAGCTAGCGCATCATCTTGTAAGAGCATAGGCTCTTTCTTCAACATTTGTGGTACTAACTGCACTACCAAATCGGCGTTGGCTGTTTCAGTTAAAAAAGAGAATATCTCTTGGCGGGAGAGTGTGACATCCCCCTCGCCTAACAAAGCGGCGTTTACCTTTTTCTCCGCCGCTTTTTTAACGCGAGACTGCTTGGCAATTTGTGACATTTTAAGCCACAGCACAAAGCTATTAAGCTTTTCGAGTGCTGCTAAACTGACATTTGCATCTTCGTCATTAAATGCCAGTTCGTGAAGAATTGTTTTTTCCTGTGCCTTTTCGGGAGAGAGACTCTCGATTGCCTGCATCCGTTTTTCAGGCTTTGGGCTTTGGTGTGAAGGCGCAAATATACGACTAAATATCATCCTGTTTAAACCGCGCTATTGTATTATTATCATCCTGCTCATCGCGTAACGAGCGTTTAAAGTCGGCTTTACTTTTATGTACAATTTCGCCGCTTTCACCTACTGTCATATGCTCAGAGGACTTTTCTATTTTTGCTTGATACAGCATAACAGCCTGCATACTGCTTGCTTTTTGCTCTTCGTTTAAAGGCGTGCCATCTGGCCACTTACCGGTTTCAACAGCCTGACGCAGACGCTCGTAAATCTCCGGCGTCATGCTGGCTAAAAGTGCTTCTATATTCATTTAGGAAAAACGCTTTATGTAAACAATACGCGCGCGGTTTACTAAGTACCAAACAAAGCCAACCACTGCGCCCAAAATAGCTAAATTATGTTGCAAATCACCTGGGCGTGTTCCGCCCCAATACATGAAGCCAAAACTCGCAACGAATATCAGCATAGCAAGAAGGGATTGGTTCTGGATACTGGCTAACTTTTTAAATCTTTGTAAGCTTTGTTTGCGCTCTATATCTTCAGAGGTCGCATCACCGATTTTAAAGTCACAGTGAGGACACGTCTTCGCTTTGTCAGACGTTTTTTTATTACACGAAGGACAGTCAACTAATGCCATATGTTGCTCCTGTTTATTGGGTGCGAAATGGAAATGCGCAACTCGCTATTGAGCGAAGACGCATTTATACGCGGATGGGTATCATACTTAAGTTCATCACAACAATGAAGTCGATTCTGTGGATTAACCTTATCGCTATAAAACAAAAATGCGCAGGGTGTTAACTTTTATACAAAGTTCACCGCTACGCATTTTTACCTGATAGCCAAGTTGCATTTCCCTTCAGTGAAACTCAAGAGGGGGCGATGCTTTAGGCAATACTCACCTTATTTTTTATGTCGAGACCAGTAGTCGTTAACCGTTTCTTTCATCTCTTTACAAAGCAACATGATGCCGAACAAGTTTGGCAAGGTCATTACCACGATAGCCACAGCTGAAAGTGCCCAAACTAATGTGGTGTCAGAGAATGCAGCCCAAACGAAACCGGCGACGTAGATGACGCGATACGGCATTACGGAGCGAGGACCGAACAAATATGTCATAGCGCGATCACCATAATATGACCAAGCGATGGCGGTTGAGAACGCAAACAGCATAAGCCCAATTGACACGATATATTGACCGAAATCGCCAAAGAAACCGCGAGTAAAGGCAATGGTGGTGAGCGCTGCCGAGTGAACCAGTGACTTACCGCTTACTTCAAGGTTCTCTTTAACCGGCTTTCCGTCAACAATCTTAAGCGTGCCGGTGAACAAATCTTCACTACCTACTGCATACTTCACGTCTTCTGCTACAGACCTAGCGTTAAGCAGTGTAAAACCATCGCTTACCGCCGTGCCGTTAACAACGGTAATTGAGCCAGTGTAAGGCTGTACATTGTTACCTTCAATTTCATTCAAGTAACCATATAGTTTGTTTACGTCATCCTGATTCGAGTCGTCGTATTGACCTGCAACAAAGTACATGTCTGAACGATCGAATACGTTTTCGTGTTTTTCTTTCCACACGCCAGACGACAAAATAACCAAACCCGTTACGGTACAAATTAGAATAGTGTCGATAAAGGGTTCAAGCAGTGACACCATACCTTCTGACGCAGGCTCTTTCGTTTTTGCCGCTGCGTGAGCGATAGGTGCAGAGCCTTGACCCGCTTCGTTTGAAAACAAGCCTCGGTTAACCCCACGGTTAAACGCATAAGCTAATGAAGCCCCCAAGAAACCACCTGCGGCAGCTGAACCAGTAAACGCATCACCGATAACTGCGGCAAACGAAGGCCCAATGTTGTCTAGATTAGCGAGAATTACCGCTAGCGCACCGATAAGGTAGATAACAGCCATAACTGGAACAACACGCGCTGTAAACGCGGCAATGCGTTGGATACCACCAAGAATTACCAAGGCTAGGAGAATACCCAGTACACTACCTACCATCCAAGGTTCGAAGCCAAATGTTGCTTCGATACTTTGCGCGATACCATTACTTTGAGGAAGGTTTCCGGTACCAAATGAGCTGACTACCGTTGCAACAGCAAATGCAACCGCTAACCACTTCATGTTTAGGCGACGGTCCATGTAATACATAGGGCCACCGGCCATGGTGCCGTCTTCTGTCTTTACGCGATATTTGTGCGACAGAGTAACTTCAACGAATTTTGTAGTCATACCTAAAAAGGCGGTTACCCACATCCAAAATAGTGCAGCGGGGCCACCAAGGAAAATAGCGAATGCAACACCTGAGATGTTACCTGTACCTACGGTACCAGACAGTGCGGTAGTTAGCGCGCGAAAATGGGTGGTGTCGCCTGGATCGCTTTCTTTATCAAACTTACCGGTAACAACCTGCCAAGCATGTTTAAAGAAACGAATTTGCGGAAATTTAAGATAAACCGTAAAGAAAAGACCTACGCCTAACAGTACATAAGGAAACCAGAACGCGCCTCCTAAGAATCCATCGAGCATAGTTAGAAAACCATATAACCCTTCCAACGTTATTCCCCTTTTTTATTATGTTTAATTGTTGTTTTATTTTAATAATTAAAAGGCCTCTTTTTGTCGAGGCCTTTTTGCGGAAACTTTCGCTTCCTTATTTTTATTTTATTGCTCTGATGCTTTAAGCTTTTTAACAACTGCATTCACACCAATAAGTAAATCTTCACCTAATTGACGGCTACGCTGTACCGACCAACCGTAGATATCGTCCGGTACATCTGCATTGTCTTTAAATGGCATTTCCACCGTATATGCCATACATTTGAATTTCTCGCCCACCGCATTTGACGCTACGGTTAAATTAGCCTTGCCTGGCTCATCTTTATCGTAACCAAATTCATCTTGAAACTCTGGCGTAGCGTTCAACAGCGCATCTTTAAACGTATTTTCAAGCATTTTGATGGTGTCATTGTAGCTAGGGTTACCTTCACTTCCTGCGACAAAGTTGTACGGCAATGCCTCATCACCGTGCAAATCAAGATACATGTCTACACCAATTTCGCTCATTGCATTCAGTACGTAAAGTACTTCTGGGCTTTTTTCTTGCGAAGGCGTTGCCCACTCACGGTTTAGATTGGTTCCTACAGCGTTGGTACGCAGATGACCGCGTGCGCTGCCGTCTGGGTTCATGTTTGGCACAATGTAGAAAACAGCATTATCAAGCAACTGTCGCGCCAAACCATCTTGCTCGTCGAGCAGACGATAAATAATACCTTCGGCACACCACTCGGCCATGGTTTCGCCAGGGTGTTGACGTGCCGTGATCCAGACTTTTTTCTTTTCTGGTGTTTCTTCACCGATAACCAGCATAGACATATCACGGCCATCAAGGGTAAGGCCTAGGAATTTGTGCTCGCACAGTAGTGACATCTGCGCGTCGTGTACAAGGTCAAGGTGACGTTCGTAGCTAAAAGGAATGAAATACGCGAAGTAAACACTTGGCTGTTCTAGCGTTAGTGAGAACGTAAGATTGTCACCGTCAAATTCGCTAGGAATTCTAAACCAAGTTTGACGGTCGTAAGACGCTAGAACGTTATATCCCTTCCAACCTTCTGGATACGCTGACTTAGCCAGATTACCAATCGTCATTGTGTGAGTTACAAAAGTTTCGCCCACTAAACGAAAATGGAACCACTGAGCAAATTCAGATTGGTTGTCGTTGGGAATGGTTAGACGGATATCGTCTGGTGATTGTGCGCTAACAACTTCAATGTTACCGCTGTCGAATTGACTGGAAATATGCATAGACTGTCGTTTTCCTCATTATTTGAGCGCTAATTTAGCATAGACGTAAACACAAATTCCACGCACACAGCGGGTTTTGTACTATCGAAAGTATACAAAATGTTTACACCATCAAAAAACCGACCACTTAGGTCGGTTTTTTATACAGTTAATTAAACTGCGTGTTGCTTAAAGCGGCAACGTAGGGAAACTAAGCCCTGCCATATCACGGACTACACGTAGTACCTGACAGCTGTAACCAAACTCGTTGTCATACCACACGTATAGTGTCAGGCGGTTATCTGCGGCAATGGTCGCCTGAGAGTCAACAACAGACGCAGCGCGAGAGCCGACTAAGTCTGTTGATACAATCTCTTTACTTGCCGTGTAGTCAATTTGGTGTTGAAGCTTTGAGAACAACGCGGTATCGCGCAAGAACTCGTTAACTGCAATGCGATCCACCGGCGTTTTAAGATTTAGGTTCAAAATCGCTAGCGACACATTAGGTGTAGGTACGCGGATAGCATTACCGGTAAGTTTACCTGCTAGTTTCGGGTACGCTTTGGCAACGGCTTTCGCAGCGCCCGTTTCGGTAATAACCATATTAAGTGGCGCACTACGTCCACGACGATCACCTTTGTGGTAGTTATCGATAAGGTTTTGGTCGTTAGTGTAAGAGTGAACGGTTTCAACGTGACCGTTTTCAATGCCATATTCTTCGTCTAGCGCTTTAAGTACCGGCGTTATTGCGTTAGTTGTGCAGCTTGCAGCAGATACAATTGTGTCTTCTGGTGTTACTTCTTCGTCATTTACACCGTGTACGATGTTCTTGATGTCACCTTTACCCGGGGCAGTAAGGATAGCTTTCGCTGCACCCTTAGCTTTAAGGTGTAGGCCAAGGCCATCGCGGTCACGCCAAATACCCGTGTTGTCTACGATGATAGCGTTATCGATACCATATTGCGTGTAATCCACTTCATCTGGGCTGTTGGCATAAATGACTTGAATGTATGAACCGTTTGCTTTTAGCGCGTTACGCTCGTGGTCAACTGTGATGCTGCCGTTGAATGGCCCATGCACTGAATCGCGGCGCAGCAAGCTTGCGCGTTTTTCTAGGTCGCCATCGCGCCCGCCACGAACCACAATGGCACGTAAGCGAAGCTTATTGTTTTTACCTTGGCGTTCAATAAGCAAGCGAGCAAGTAAACGACCTATACGGCCAAAACCATATAGTACAACGTCCTGAGGTTTCTGATCGTCCTCTTTATCGGCAACGTCGTTTAGTTTTTCGTTAAGGTAGGCCGTAAGGTCGTTGTTGTCGACCGCAGAACCGTAGTGAAAATCAAAAGCCAATTTACCAATATCAATTTGTGCAGGAGCAAGCTTCATGTTGCTCAAGGCTTCTAAGATTGGATAGCTTTCGCGTAGGCGTAGCTTAATACCTTCGTGCAGACGCACTTTGCGGTGCGCTTTAATAACATCAATAGCACTGGCGTTCAGTAGCGAGCGTCCATAAACCGAAATTTCAACTGCCTTATTGCGATACAATTTACCAATAAGGGGCAACATCATTTCTGCGTATTCCTGACGCTCTTGCCAGCTGCTTTGTAATTCCTGCTCAAACTGTTGATTCATGCTTCTGCCTTCATCGATATTAATTTAACGGTGTTGTCATTGTTGTATGCGCGGCCAATTTTTTTTTGTGGCACAAACACGTACAACTAATCCTAATTACGCGTCAGCTTTTTATTATTTTTAGGGTACACTAGGTGAGTTTTCGCCTGACGGTGACGAGCAGTATCTTAAATAAACAAGCAAGGAAGACCAAATTGTTGATAAGTTTCAAAACCTCTATGAAAACTCGTATAACAGAGAGTTTATTTAGTAAGTTTCCAACAAAAGGTTATGTAACGACGGTGTGGCTGGCAGCAGCGACAACACTGACGGGTTGTGGCGATCTTTTTGAACCTACTATCAGTGAAATTTGTGAATCTCACAGCGAGATTTGCTTAGATTTGAGTTTGGATGCCCGTTGTCGCGGCGAGCGAGCTGAGATTATTCGCTTGCGTTACTACAATCAAGATTCAAAAGACGACGCTTACAAGTATCCTCTTCTTCTAAACTTCGAAGAGTATCTAACCTGCGTCGAAGAAGTGCAACATATCGAACACGTTAAACGCAAAGGCAAGGAAGCGACACGGCTAAAAGGCGTTATTACTGCTCAGCGTGAAATTAAACGCCTAAGCCGCGAGACGAAAGACTCCCTTGATCCTTACCTTTCTTACTATCATTGGACACGATATAACGACAAAGAGGCTTTTCATCGCTTTGAGCGCTACGCTGCCAGCAACCGCGTAAGCGATCCAAAGCTGCTGGTCGCACTGGCCTCTGTTCAGATTAAAACAGACCAAAAGCGTACTATTGAAACCTTATATCGCGCGCTAAGTTTATATACAGATAGCGACGACATTGATGTCAGCATTTTCTACTCGCTTGCTTCAATGGGAATGGATATGGACAACTATCGCCTTGCCTATGTTTGGTATGGTGTGGCTGAAGCCTTCGATGAGAGACTTAACGACACTCAGCGTGTTCAACTTGGACAACGCTATGCCCTTCCAGTAGGCATTCTAGATAACATTGTTGATGAAATAGTCAGTAACTTGAATAGCGCGACCTTCAACGCAGATTCATTGAAACTGGATAAGCTCTGATTTTTTGAAACTCAATTACACAATTTCATTGGTAAATAATTAAAAAAACCGCCGTTTATGGGCGGTTTTTTATGATTGGATCTCTCTACTTTCCACATGAGGTCAAAATTTAATCAGATGTTTACCTTAATCAAGCGCTCACCTAGGGCTTTTTAACCTTTAATTTGTGTATCATCTTCGCCTTTAAAGGTCATAGATAGCGAATTTACGCAGTAGCGTTGACCCGTTGGCGCAGGACCATCTGGAAATACATGGCCTAAGTGCGAGCCACACTGCTTACAAAAAATCTCAACCCTACGCATACCGTGACTCAAGTCTTCTCTGTAATCTACATTACCGTCATCAAGCTGCTTATAGAAAGAAGGCCATCCACAACCAGCATCAAATTTAGTATCTGAGGGGAAAAGTGGCGCTTCGCAGCACTTACACACGTACAATCCATCTCGCTGCTCGTCTAGCAATACTCCAGTGAAAGGTCGCTCAGTACCCGCTTCGCGGCATACATAATATTCCTCGTCAGTGAGCTCAGTTTTCCAGTCTTTTTTAGCTACTGATGCGTTTGCTTTTTCATCTGTCGACATAACTTACCTCTTAAAACAAAAAAGGTGTATTTGAAAACAAATACACCTTTCGATAGTTTACGCTCAATTATGAGCGCGTGTAACACTATTTAGTTCATACTATTTTTTGATAGCGGTTTGCGGACGTGCAGGATCACTCCACTCGATGTGATACTTTTTGCCTGCTGGCTTATCTACACGCTGATAAGTATGTGCGCCAAAATAATCGCGCTGGCCTTGCAGCAAATTAGCAGGTAGCACGGCTGTGCGATACGAATCATAATAGCTAAGAGCCGACATCATTGCAGGGCAAGGCACGCCAGCCAGTGTCGCCTGTGCAATTGACTCACGCCAGTCAGCTTGATACTGCGTAATTTGTTCCGCAAAGAACGGGTCCAATAGCAAGTTGGCTAAGTCTTCGTTATTCTCGTAAGCCTGAGAAATAGACTGAAGAAATACGGCGCGAATAATACAGCCTGCACGCCATATTTTCGCTATTTCACCAAACTCCAGTGTCCAGCCGTGTTCTTTGCCTGCCATAGCCATTAACTGGAAGCCCTGTGCGTACGCACAGATTTTAGAGCAATAAAGCGCTTGCTCTAGCTTGTTAATGATCGACATTTTCTCATCATCGCTGAACGATGGCGCATCAGGGCCAGCAAGAACCTTGCTCGCAGCTACACGCTCGTCTTTCAAACTAGAAATACTGCGCGCGAATACCGCAGAAGTGATGGTCTGTGCCGGACTACCTACCTGTAATGCGCTTACTGCAGTCCAAAGGCCTGTACCTTTTTGACCTGCTCTATCTAAGATCACATCAACCAACGGCTGCTGTGTTTCTGGATCCATTTGCTCAAGAACTTCAGCACTAATTTCCATCAGGTAGCTATTCAACTTGCCTTCGTTCCAGCGACGAAACACCTCTGCTATTTCAGCTGGCGCCATATGTAGCGCTTCGCGCATAACATGGTAAGTTTCGCAGATAAGCTGCATGTCGGCGTATTCGATACCGTTGTGCACCATTTTTACATAGTGCCCGGCTCCAACCGGACCGATGTAGGTCGCACATGGTTCGCCTTCCAACACTGGTTGACCTGGCGTATGGCTTTCTAATGGTTTACCTGTTTCTGGGTCAACCTTTGCAGCAATCGCTTTAAGAACAGGCTCAATGCGTGTCCATGCATAAGGGTTGCCTGAAGGCATAAGAGATGGCCCGAAACGAGCGCCTACTTCACCACCTGACACGGCGGTAGAGAAGAAGATAAATTTACCTTTGTACTGCTCTTCACGTGCTACAGAGTCTGTCCACAAACTGTTGCCAGTATCAACCACGATATCGTCAGCGTGAATTCCGGCGTCAATAAGATGATTGCAAACGTGGTCAACAGGATCGCCAGCAGGCACAGAGATAATAATAAGATGCGGGGCTTTTAACTTGCTTAAAAGCTCGGTGTAAGAACTGCAGCCTTCAACACGAGGCTCAGTATTTTCAGCTCTTTCGCTTGCGTCTTTTGCAAGAATAGACTCAACTTTGTTTTGGTCTAAATCGAAACACGCTACACGATAGCCATGGTCCACTAGGTTCATGGTTAGGTTACTACCCATCACCCCTAAACCGATAAAACCAATATCACACGACTTGTCTTCGTGCGAATTACCACCTTTCTTTTGCATAGGAACACCCTCACATTTCAGATGGCTGCGCATGATACCACCTGAAAGAATAAAGAACAGTCTAAGCTAACAATTTAGTGCGCAGTGGTGTAATTGTCACCAGCGGTAAACATTAACGGGTTTTGTAAGCTAGTTTAGCCGAGATTTTGGCACGCATTCAGCACCTGTGTTACGCGCTCTCGCCCATGCTGTATGAAATTCACACAAAGGTAAAGACTCTGTTTCTTATTCAGCTAACGTGCACTGAGTTTAGAGCCGTTTAGCGGTACTCTTAAATTCTTTGAAGGCATCCTTAACCAAGTATAAGGTCGTATTGTAAGCCATTATTCTATCCAGAGAACTGAGAAAAACTGAACAACGTTAGCGATTTGCTGGCCTGTAAAAACACCTTCTGAATGCAAATTGAAGGCTGTTCTTCAAGAGAGCTGTAGCGCGTATCCAAGTGCATGGTCCACCCTCCCCTGGGTATGACAGAAGGTAGGTGAAAACGCACGTCGCTTTCACTTGCATTAACACACAAAAACCAGTGCTCTGGCTTCTGGTCGCCCGTTACACAACCTTTTATTTCCACACCAAACGCTTTGTTATGATGCGCATTCCAGTCTTCAGACGCTTTGTCAGAACCATCGGGCTTATACCAATTTATTTCTTTTACATTTCGTGAGAGCGTAAAAGTATCATCGTGCAGCTTTAGTTCGCTTAACAGTGAAGAGGACTGACGCAAACGGATCACATATTGGCAGAAGCTAAGAAAATCTTGCTTGCGCTTGTTTAATTCCCAATTCATCCAGCTAATAGGATTATCCTGACAATAGGCATTATTATTGCCATTTTGGGTGCGGCTTAATTCATCGCCACCAAGAATATGCGGTGTACCTTGCGAGAAGATCAGCGTTGCAAAGAGATTGCGCTTTTGACGCTCACGCATAGCGAGTATCTGCTCGTCATTCGTTTCCCCTTCAATACCATAATTGGCAGACAGGTTGTGTCCATGGCCATCTCGATTTTCTTCTAAGTTATCGAGATTGTGACGTTCGGCGTAGGTCACCATATCGTGCAGCGTGAACCCATCGTGATATGTCACGTTATTTACCGACGTACTGATATGTCGATGGCCTTTGTGAAATATATCTCGTGAGCCCATTAAACGGGTAGCAAAGTCCGCGGTAACGCCATCGTCTCCACGCCAGAAGGCGCGCACCGTATCGCGGTATTTATCATTCACCTCTAACCACGGGGACGGAAAGTTACCCACTTGGTAGCCGCCAGGCCCAATATCCCAGGGTTCGGCAAGCAATACCCTCTCTTTTAGAACAGGGTCGCTACTAATGGCTCTCAGCAGCCCAGATTTTTTACTATATTCTTGTGGCTCTCTTCCCAAGCATACTGCTAAATCGAAACGAAAGCCGTCAACGCCAATTACGGATACCCAGTGGCGCATGGCATCTAAAATAAGTCCCATCATAAATGGCTGCGCGGTATTTACCGTGTTACCACAGCCAGAGTGGTTGGAATAAACCAATTCTCCGTTTTTCGTTTGCTCTAATAAGTACGCTTGGTAAGGGCAAAACCCCTTATAAGAAAGAATAGGACCGCCATTGCCTGCCTCTGCTGTATGGTTAAATACCACATCAACAATAACCTCAAGTCCGGCAGTATGATAAGCATCTACCATAGACTTCAGTTCAGCAAGCGCATCTGACACACCGTAGCGTGGTTCAGGTGCAAAGAAGTTAACCGGGTTATATCCCCAATAATTGGTTAAGCCTTTCTCTGTAATAAATGGTTCAGGCATGAATGAACACAACGGCATAAATTGCACCGTGGTTATGCCTAATGCTTTGAGATGCTTGATGACACTCGGATGGGCAGCACCGATAAATTTGCCACGGTGTTCTTTAGGTACATCGGGATGGAGTTTTGTGAGCCCTTTAATATGTGCTTCGTAAACTACTCGCTTGTGTTTCGGTATAACAGGCGCGCTAACATGACTCGGCGCATAGTCATTTTGATCAATTACTATGCACTTTGGGATCATAAACTGAGAGTCGTGTTTGTATTGCCTAGCGTCCCATTTTATTGCGCGACTAATTTTCTTGGCGTAAGGGTCGATTAGCAGTTTGTCGGTGGGTACCGCATGTAACCCTCCCTCACCGCGTTCTACGCGATAACCATAGTATTGTCCTGCGCTAACGCCGTTGTAACGACCGTGCCAAACATCACCAGTTTTCTCAGGCAATGGATGCTCACTCACCGCCTCTTCTGTGTCACTATTGAAAAAACACAACACGACCGCCTTCGCATCGGGCGCGTATACGGCAAAATTACAACCATCTTGTGTAACTGTTGCGCCAAGTGGATATGCCTTTCCTATTCCACTTTCTACAATTAGTGCGGTGTCTCGAATTTCGTTCACTTGGTTCTCAATTTATCTCTTCACTAGGGCGTTTCGCTCTAGTCGGATTAATCCACATTGGTAACATAAAATACCGTGGCTAGCGGCGGTAACGTGATTTCTGCAGAGTGAGTACGCTCATTCCAAGGTATGGGTTGCGTATTTACAGTAGAAGCAACGTCGTAGTCACTACCCCAATATGCACCATCATCAGTGTTTAGTGCTAGCGTTAGCGTGCATGCATCATCTACGCCTATTCTGAAGTTCTGACGTGGCACAGGCGTAAAATTAGATACCACATATACTTTTTGCTTCGCATCTTTTGACATACGAACAAATGAAACCACGCTTTGGTCTGCATTATTGTGGTCCAGCCAAGCAAAGCCCCCTGGTTCGTGGTCTTGCTCGTAAAGCGCTGGCGTAGACGTATAGAGGTTGTTGAGCGCCTTATAAAGCGCTTGAATGCCTTTGTGTTTTTCGTAATCGAGCAAGTGCCAGTCTAAACTACTATCATGGTTCCATTCTCGTGCCTGCGCAAGCTCGTTCCCCATAAAGTTAAGCTTCTTGCCGGGGTGACCGTACATAAAGCCCGCGTAACAACGCAGGTTAGCAGCTTGCTGCCATTCATCGCCAGGCATTTTATGCAGCATACTGCCTTTGCCGTGTACCACTTCATCGTGCGAGATAGGCAGCACAAAGTTTTCGTCAAACGCGTAAACCATGCTGAAGGTAATATCGCCATGGTGATAGTTGCGATAGGCGGGGTCTTTAGCGATGTAGTGTAATGAGTCGTGCATCCACCCCATGTTCCACTTAAAGCCAAAGCCCAAACCACCATCAAATACTGGGCGAGAAACCTTGGGAAACGACGTTGATTCTTCGGCAATTGTCATGGCGTCTGGGAAGTGCTTGTACACTTCTTCATTCATCCATTTCAGTAAGCTGATGGCTTCGTAGTTTTCGTTGCCACCATCCACATTCGGGATCCACTCTCCGTCATTGCGTGAATAGTCGAGATAAAGCATGGATGCCACTGCATCAACCCTGAGTCCATCAACGTGAAATTTGTCTAGCCAAAACAGTGCGTTTGCAACTAAAAACTGACGAACTGTGTCTTTGCCGAAATCGTAAATGCAAGAATTCCAATCCGGATGCCAACCTTTCCTCGGATCTTCATATTCATAAACACAAGAACCATCAAATCGCGCCAAGCCATGGCCGTCTTCCGGGAAATGTGCAGGTACCCAGTCGATAATTACGCCTATACCTGCTTGGTGAGCCTTATCAACAAAGTATTTAAATTCATCTGGGTTTCCAAATCTACTCGTTGGTGCGAACATTCCCACGGGCTGATAGCCCCATGACCCATCGAAAGGAAACTCGGAAATAGGCAGCAATTCAACGTGAGTGTAACCCATATCGCTGACGTAGCTTATTAAGTCATCGGCCAGCGCTTTATAAGTAAGATAGCGCGCATCAGTTTCAATACCCGGGCGCTTCCAAGAGCCAAGGTGCACTTCATAAATGCTCATTGGGCTGTTGTATTTGTTCCCCTTTCGCTTTTCCATCCATGCACTATCATTCCACTCATAGTTATTGTGGTTGTAAATTTTCGAAGCATGAGAAGGATACTGCTCTGCACTGAAGCCAAGTGGGTCAGCCTTGTGAGGTAGGTCGTGGCCGTGTGCATCTTTAATGTGATACTTGTAGCGCTCTCCCTCTGCGAGTTCTGGCACAAACAGTACCCAGTATCCCATAGAGGTCTTTTCCATAGGATGCGTGCGGCCATCCCACTGATTGAAATCGCCAATGAGCGACACCGTGCTTGCATTGGGCGCGAAAACGCAAAACCTGACACCTTTTATCGCATCGCCTTTTGAAGAAGTGAGTGTTAAAAGTTGCGCGCCCGCTTGCTCATACAAGTTTGAAGGCTTGCTATCGATGTAGTGTACCGCATGATACGCCTGCTCGGAGAATTGATAAGGATCGATATAGCCCTTATCGTCATACAAGCCTTCGGCGATAACGCGATAAACCTCACCCTGATATTCTTTAGGCAGCGGTGTTTCAAAAAGGCCATTTTTGGAGGTAACGGTTACATTTGCTAGCGCTGCATTCTCCCATTTAATCGTTATCTTGCTGACATTAGGATGCCAAACGCGAAGTACCGACTTCTGCTGATTTTTAACTACACCTAAATGGGAAAACGGCTGAGAACATAATACCTGTTCAAACTGCTGCGCTAATTGCATTCGCTACTCCTAGTAAAAACCCGCATGGCAGCGGGTTGAATTGTGAGCTTAAATGCGTTGTATACATTTAAGCTCTATCAAGTACCGTCTTGGTACTTTATCTTACTCGTTTAAGTTACCCAGGCAACCGCCTATTATCATTTCTTTGATAATCGCAATTAACCTTGGCTTGCTTGCTTTCTGGCATGAGTAAGTTTAGACGCCAACTCATTTATATCATGTCTATCGAACATCGACTCGATATTCTCTGTGAGTTTTCTTCGCCAGTTTGGATATTCGTCAAAAGTACCAGGAATATTGACCGGCTTATCCATTTCTAACCAGTCTTCCAATTGCAGGCTCAATAATGCGCTTGAGCCACCTGCCATATGCACTTGCATACCGTTATTCAGTTCGCGATTCATACCCGTATGATTAACATCGCGGCCTACATTATCGCCAATTGAACCGTGGCCGTGCAACGTATCAAGTATTGCCTGTTTATTTTCATGACGATCCGCAAAAAGCGTTTGAAGGATTTCTTCTGTTGGATAAAGCCCTATTTCTTTGCCTAGCTCTAAATCTAAACAGTGCCAGTAACCAATCAGCGTTGGCATATCGTGAGTAGTCAACGTTGACATAGACTGAACAGGGTAATGGCTAGGTGAGAAGAAACCACCGTCTTCCGCTTGTTCGAAGAAAAATACGCGGTATGAGTACACGCCATTATCAGCAAGCTTGCTGCGAATTTCTTCGGGTACAGTACCCAAGTCTTCACCGATAACCAGGCTCTGATTGCGGTGACTTTCTAGCGCTAGAATACCGAGTAAATCGTCTACAGGATAATAAACATAGCCGCCATCTTTAGCGTTATCACCTTTCACAACCCACCATAAACGCAGCAACGCCATGACGTGATCGATACGCAATGAGCCTGACGACGCCATGTTAGACGCAAACAGGTCAATAATGGGCTGGTAACCCTGTTCATACAGCTTACGAGGGTCCATAGGCGGCAGCCCCCAGTTCTGGCCTAGTGGGCCCAAGATATCCGGTGGAGCACCTACACTTGCGCCTGTGCAGTATAGGTCTTTGTTACCCCAAATTTCCGCACTGCCTTCACTAACGCCTACCGCCAAGTCCCGATAAAGACCAATGGTCATGCCTGCATCAGTAGCTTTGTTGCTTGCAAGCTCAAGCTGTTGGGCGGCAATCCACTGTAGGAACAAGTAAAATTTGACGTCTTGTTCGTTTGCACTCTTAAACTTAGCCACGGCTGGATTGTAATAGTCTTTGTATTCTTGTGGGAATACCGGCCATCCCCAGCTGTCTTTACCTTCAGCTTTTAGGTGCGATTGCAGGGCGTCGTACACCGCTAACATGTCTAAGCTTTCACCGCCCGCTTCTACGAAGGCTTTAAACGCTTTATTTTGCTTTGTGCTTTTACGAAGGTATTTGGCATCGTAAACATCAAATACTGCTTTAAGCGCAGCCAATTTCACATGGGCGACTGCCTCGTAGTCTACATGTTCTACGTTACGTGCATGTTCAAGCGTGGCTTTAAACTCATCACTGCTCACTACCGCTTGTACTGATGCATCGTCATAGCCGTCAATGGCAGTCACATCGATATACAAATAATTAAGCCAGCGACGTGAGCTTGGCCCATAAGGCGAGCACGCGTTGGGATTTGCAGGGTAAAGCGCATGAATAGGATTAAGTCCGATAAAGTCTGCGCCCACACCAGCGGCTTTTTCAATAAGCAGAGCTAAATCAGAAAAATCACCAATCCCCCAGTTCTTTTCACTGCGAACGCAGTAAAGTTGAACGCTTAAGCCCCATATTTTTTTGCCTTCTTTAATTTCGTTTGGCGTGTAGCACGCTTCTGGAGCCACAATTAAGCGAGAACGCGCAAACTCATCGTCATCAGCGCTTAAGGCTACATCGTGATAACCAAGGGGCAAATCTAAAGGCAGTGTTACTACGTATTCATGAAACTCTACATCGTCGATATGCGCCATCGTCGTCATTTCTTGGTCAACTGGCGTAAATTGATGAGTGAGCACGTCACCATTTTCACAGGTCACCGTGAGCGTGTGATCATCGTTCACTAACTCGATAGGTAAACGAACTGCTAGATTAATTTCTTGGGTATTGCGAACTACTTGAACAGGATTTAACGGCGACAACCATACCGACTTTATATCTTGTGTAATTTGTGACTGAATTTTTTCATCACTGCTGGTGTCATAGCCAAGTGTGTTAAGCAGTTTTGCTTTACTTGATTCTGCGATGGTTGCTGGCTTTCCCCATGCGTCGACGTATTGGGTTTCAATTCCCCGCATTTCAACCAGTTGTTGCAGAAGTTGTTGTGTCATGGTGTGTCATTCCTGTTATTCGGTAAAAGACGCAAAGCAAATTAAGCATAGTGCGTCTACAAACAAATTTTTAACATTATTCTAGAAACAAGGGCTTGGCGATATCTGAATACGATTGCAATAGCACTTATTCGTAATTTTGCAACACTTTGGCTTTTTATTTTGCTAATTATGGCATTTTGATCCATACTTTACGTAATTTATTTTCATTTTATTTAAATAATCGGGGTACGTTATGACAATTCGCATCGGTATCAATGGTTTTGGCCGTATTGGACGCCTAGTAATGCGCGCAGCAGCAGAGCGCAACGACATCGAAGTTGTTGCAATAAACGACTTACTAGACACGGACTACATTGCTTATCTATTGAAATACGACTCGACTCACGGTTTATTCGACGGTGAAGTTACAGTAGATAACAATAGCCTAGTTGTAAACGGCAAAACTATCCGCATTACATCTGAAAGAGATCCAGCTGCACTTAAGTGGGATGAAGTAGACGTTGACGTAGTTGTTGAATCAACAGGTTTGTTCCTGACTAAAGAAACTGCCGCGAAGCATATCGAAGCTGGCGCGAAAAAAGTTGTTATGTCTGCACCTTCTAAAGATGACACGCCTATGTTCGTTATGGGTGTTAACCAAGAAAGCTACGCTGGCGAAACTATTGTTTCAAACGCGTCTTGTACAACTAACTGTCTTGCTCCACTTGCCAAAGTGCTTAACGATAAATTTGGCATTGTAGACGGTTTGATGACAACGGTTCACGCAACAACTGCAACACAGAAAACGGTAGACGGTCCTTCAATGAAAGACTGGCGTGGTGGTCGTGGTGCTGGTCAGAACATCATTCCATCATCAACCGGTGCAGCAAAAGCAGTAGGTAAAGTTATCCCTGAGCTTAACGGCAAGTTAACAGGTATGGCTTTCCGTGTACCTACGCCAAACGTTTCAGTAGTAGACCTTACTGTAAACCTTGCGAAGCCTGCTAGCTACGATGAAATTTGTGCAGCAATGAAAGAAGCTTCAGAAGGCGAGCTTAAAGGTATCATGGGTTACACAGAAGATGCGGTTGTGTCTAACGACTTCCTTGGCGACGCTCGCACATCGGTATTTGACGCCACTGCAGGTATCGCACTTACTGATACATTCGTTAAACTCGTTTCTTGGTACGACAACGAATGGGGCTACTCAAACAAGGTTCTAGACCTTGTGGCTCACATTTCTAAGTAATTAACGGTATTAAGCTAAAATAGTTAAACTATTCACGCTAAAGTTGAGTTAATCTAAAGGTGTAAACACGGCGTTTGCACCTTTTTTGTTTTTCGTGGTCGTAAACACGCATAATAACGATATTCCAGCGACATACGCTTTCCCGTCGCTTACCCTTTGTTGTTTTCTTATTAGTCCAAGGAGGGCTTATGCCACCTGTGAGTTCAGTTACCGTTAGTGAGTCTAATGGACTTACCTTTTTAGACGTAGATAATGCGTTTGCCTCTGCGCGTATTAGCCTATTTGGCGGTCATATCTTGTCATATGTGCCTAAAAGCGATGGCAGAGAGCGTCTTTGGGTAAGCCCCCATGCTTACTTGAACGGAGAGCGACCTATTCGCGGTGGTATTCCGGTGTGCTGGCCTTGGTTTAGCGATGATCACGGTCGAGAAAAAGGTGCCCTCCCCGCTCACGGCTTTTTGAGAACACAAGTGTGGAAGCTGATTCATTCAGAAGATACAGAAAGCGGAACAACGATTACGCTTTCGCCAAGCTTTACCCGAGCAGAAGGGTTTGAGAATGATTGTAACGTGACCATGGTAATTACCGTTGGTGAGACGATGGACGTTGCGTTAACTACAGAAAATACGGGTGTTGTACCATTCGAATTTAACTGTGCGCTACATACATATTTCCACGTTGATCACATTCAACATACCCAAATAACTGGAATTGAAGGTCAATATAAAGACAAACTTGACGACTGGGGACTTAAGACGACACCGAGTCCTTACACCATCACAGGCGAAACGGATCGCATTCATGTTGCGCCGATTAAAACGGCAGAAATTGAAGTCGAAGGCAACGCGTTCACGGAAGTGGTATCCGACGGCAATGACTCTTTG
This sequence comes from Alteromonas sp. G4i35, assembly GCF_054960375.1. Lineage (NCBI taxonomy): Bacteria > Pseudomonadati > Pseudomonadota > Gammaproteobacteria > Alteromonadales > Alteromonadaceae > Alteromonas > Alteromonas sp. G4i35. The sequence goes on from NZ_JBHNZD010000012.1 coordinate 66,526, forward strand.
GTAGTGTGGAACCCGTGGTTAGGCGCCGCGTCTATTTCAGACATGGACCCATTTGGCTATAAGCATATGTTGTGCGTAGAAACATCGCTAACTCAGGGAAAGACACTGTCCCCCGGTGCTAGCCACATACTGAAACAAACTATTGTTCCGAAGTAAATTATTTGAAGTGCAAGCGCAATTTCGCTGACACTTTGGAAGGTAGACAGTCGCAGTTCACGATCAAGAGATATAAAAAAACCTGCCAATGAGCAGGTTTTTTCATTTAAAGGTTCAGCAAATTACTGTTTAGCACCCGCAACAGCTTCTTTTGCTAGCTGCGTAATACGCGCCCAGTCACCTGATTCAATTGCGTCGTCAGGGGCAAGCCACGAACCACCTACACATTTAACGTTGTTAAGCGCTAAATAGTCATTGTAGTTGTTTGGACCAATGCCACCCGTTGGGCAAAACGTCACATCAGGGAAAGGACCACTGATTGACTTAATGGCTTTAACGCCACCTGAAGCCTCTGCTGGGAAGAATTTCATGTGGGTATAACCCGCATCTTTACCCTTCATCAAATCAGAAGTTGAAGAGATACCAGGGATAAGTGGAATTTCTGAGTCCATACCCGCTTTTAGCAAATCAGCCGTCATACCTGGGCTAATTGCGAACTTAGCGCCAGCTTCAACTACCGCTTTAAGCTGCTGGGCGTTAGTCACGGTTCCAGCACCAATTAGCGAGTCAGGCACTTCTTGTGCAATTCGCTTAATCACGTCAATAGCAGCAGGGGTACGTAGCGTTACTTCCAGTACTTTAATACCACCTTCCATCAGCGCTTTTGCCAGAGGAACCGCTTTTTCTACGTCATTGATTACCAAAACAGGTACAACTGGACCGGCCGCAAAAATTTCCTCTGGAGAGTATTTCCATTTCGTTGTCATAATTTAGCTCGCTGTATTTTGATTCAGATATGCAGCCGCACCCAATAAACCATGATCAGGCTCTGCAATTAAATAGGTGGGAATGTCTTTCACGTAGTGCTTCATTTGCCCTTTCGCTTCAAAACGCGCTCTAAAATCGCTATTTTGAATAAATTCAGGGAAACGGTTAGCAATACCACCACCAATGAAGATGCCGCCCGTGGTCGCCATGTTAAGTGCTAAATTACCCGCAAAGCTTCCCATAATTCGGCAGAATTGGGTAAGCGTCGCTTCAGCAATTTTACAGGTACCGTTCAGCGCAGCGTCAGTGATTTGAGCCGGCTCGGTAAATACAACTGGTGCTGATGCGTGGTTTGCTAGCGCGGTGTAAATATTATGCAGACCGCGTCCAGACATTACTTCTTCAGCAGAAGCACGTCCTAAGGTAGATTGAAGGTGACGCCATACGACAACATCGGTTTCATCTACCGGTGCAAAGTCTACATGACCACCTTCACCGTCCAGCGTCTGCCAGCCAGTTGAGGTCATTGTAATATGCTCAACACCCAATCCTGTACCAGGTCCAAAAACAGCGATATTGCCATTTTCTTTCGCAGTGCCTTCGCCAATTTGTACCACTTGCTCTTCGCCCAATACAGGCAAAGAGTGCGCTACGGCAGTGAAGTCATTGATAACGAACAACGCGTCTAGTTTAAGCTGAGAGCGAAGTGCATTTTGAGAAAATGCCCAGCTGTGATTCGTCATCTCGACTTGATCGCCCAATACTGGACATGCAATTGCAATACAACCTTGCGAAAAGCTGTATTCCGGCATGTCGCTAAAGTATTGTGCAATAGCAAGGTCTATGCTGGCGAAATCATTACACATATATTTTTTGATGTCGGCTACACCTGACTCGGTTACCCTTGCAACACGAATATTCGTACCGCCAACATCAGCCACAAACTTCTGGCTCATTATGCTTGCTCCTGCGTGTAAAACAGTGAACATGCACCCTCTTCTGCACCCGTCAGAATAGCGCGCATACCCGCAAACATTTCACGTCCCATTCCAACGTGATGCTTAGCTAAGTTCGCTGGCGCTGCTTCACGTGCAGCCAGTGTTTCATCGTCCACATGCAGTGTTAGTGCACCAGTTTGTGTGTTTAGCTCAATAATGTCGCCCTCTTGCACTTTAGCAAGTAGACCGCCTTTATAAGCTTCTGGAGTCACGTGGATAGCTGCAGGAACTTTACCTGATGCACCAGACATACGACCGTCAGTAACTAGCGCCACTTTAAAGCCGCGATCTTGAAGCACCCCAAGAGGTGGCGTTAAGCGGTGAAGTTCTGGCATACCAATCGCTGAAGGACCTTGGAAGCGAACAACTACAATGCAGTCTTTGTCTAACTTGCCAGACTTAAACGCGTCATCGAGTTCAAACTGGTCTTCAAACACAACTGCTGGTGCTTTGATATTACAGTGAGGCGTGCGAAGTGCTGAGGTTTTAATAACACCACGACCAAGATTGCCGTCAAGCACACTCAAACCACCATCTGGCTTAAACGGTGCGTCAACAGTTGCTAGCACTTCTTTATCAAGGGATTCCGTTGGGCCGTCTCGCCATTCTAATTCGCCGTCTTTAAGCACAGGCTCTTTAGTGTAGAAGTCTAAGCCTTCACCACAAATGGTCTTAACATCGTTATGTAGTAGACCCGCATCAAGCAACTGTCTAATTAGCAATGACATACCACCTGCTGCAACAAAGTGGTTAATGTCAGCTGAGCCATTCGGGTAAATGCGAGTAAGAAGAGGCACAGCATTAGAGATATCTGAGAAGTCGTCCCAATTTACGATGTAACCTGCAGCGCGTGCTACCGCAATAAGGTGCATGGTGTGGTTAGTAGAACCACCCGTAGCAAGAAGACCTACAAGGCCGTTCACAATGGCTTTTGCATCTACAATATGACCAATTGGCGTATAGTTGTCGCCAAGGTCAGTTAAGCGTGTTGCTTGAACCGCAGCCGCTTTAGTTAGCGCGTCGCGCAAAGGAGTGCCCGGATTAACAAACGACGAACCAGGAAGGTGCAAGCCCATCATTTCAACCACTAGTTGGTTCGAGTTTGCCGTTCCGTAGAACGTACAGGTACCTGCAGAGTGGTAAGATTGAGATTCAGCTTCAAGCAGCGCGTCACGCCCTACTTTACCTTCGGCAAATTCTTGACGAACACGGGCTTTTTCTTTGTTTGGAAGACCCGATGGCATTGGACCTGCTGGCACAAAAACCGTAGGCAAATGACCGAACGTTAGTGCGCCCATTAGAAGCCCAGGAACGATTTTGTCGCAGATACCTAGCATCAGTGCGCTATCGAACATATTGTGAGAAAGCGCAATGGCAGCACCCTGAGCAATGTTATCACGGCTCATTAGGCTTAAGTCCATGCCAGACTGGCCTTGCGTAACACCATCACACATAGCAGGTACACCACCTGCGAACTGGGCTACGCTGCCTACTTCTTTCACTGCATCCTTAATGAGCGCAGGATACGTCTCGTAAGGCTGGTGCGCTGAAAGCATATCGTTATACGCAGACACAATTGCCACGTTGGCTTTGGTCATTGAACGAAGATCTGATTTTTCGCTTGTTCCACATGCTGCAAAGCCGTGAGCAAGGTTACCGCATGACAACACACCACGGTGTGGTCCTTGACGTCGTGCACTCTCAATTTTTTCTAGATACGCCTTACGCGTTTCTTTACTACGCTCGATAATTCGTTGCGTAACTTCAGCAATTTTTGGATTCATGTTTGTCTCCTATGGCGCCCACATCAAAGTAACCGGCGCGCGGTTAACTACGGCGGTGATGGGCTTTTGCGCTTCGGTGGCATTTTCAATAGCATCAAGTAAGACTTGTTTTTTCTTCTCGCCTGTTAAATGCAAAAAGATATTACGGCTATTGAGTAACGCTGGTAGCGTTAATGAAATACGTTGATGAGGTGCTGTTGTAGGTTGAACAGCGATGCAGGTTCTGCCGCTGCTCATATCTAAGCCGTCAAGTACTTGTTCAGAGCAAGGGAAAAGCGATGCAGTGTGACCATCTTCCCCCATGCCAAGAATCAATGCATCAAAAGGTTGTGACATGCTAGCCAGATTTGACTCTGCGGCATTTACGCCTTCGTTTGCATCATTAGCATCGCTTTTCAATTCGATAAAACGAGCTGCTGCGGCTTTATTTTGAATTAGATTATTTTTGACTAGGCTGGTGTTGCTGGCCTCGTGGCCCTCTTCAACCCAGCGCTCGTCGGCAAGGGTGATATCAACCTTATCCCACTCAAGTTCGGTTTCACTTAATTGTTTAAAAAGCGCCAGCGGTGTACGACCACCACTAACGACAAGCGAAGCTCGACCGCGAGTTTTAATACCTGTTTTTAAAATGCTGACTAAGTCTTGCGCAAATGCATCAGTCAGCGCATCAGGTGTTTCAAATGATAGAGTTGTTAACGCCATATTACTTTTTCTTCCCTGTTTTGCTCTCGTACCAGCTGCGATTTTCGCGAGCAAGAAGACCTATAGAGTCTACCGGCCCCCACGTACCTGCTTGATACGGTTCTGGCGGCTCGCTCGATTGCTTCCACGCTTCAAGAATTGAGTCTACCCACGTCCAAGCTTGCTCAATTTCGTCACGACGAACGAATAGCGCCTGATTACCCAACATAACTTCAAGAAGGAGTTTTTCGTATGCGTCAGGAATACGCTCATCGGCAAACGCTTCAGAGAAACTTAGGTTTAACTTGGATTTTTGTAGATCCATAGAGCCTGAGCTGGTTAAGCCAGGTACTTTATTCATTACGGTGATTTCTACACCTTCGTCTGGCTGTAGACGAATAACGAGCTTATTGGGTGGGAGATTCTTGAAGCTGTCACCGAACAAGTTGTGTGGCTGACGCTTGAAGTAAATAACAACTTCACTCACCTTAGTTGGCATGCGCTTACCTGTGCGTAGGTAGAACGGCACACCAGCCCAACGCCAGTTGTCAATTTCCGCTTTAATAGCAACAAAGGTTTCGGTTTTACTTTGCGTATTAGCACCTTCTTCTTCAAGGTACCCAGGCACTTCTTCGCCCTTCACGAAACCAGAGGTATACTGACCGCGTACTGTGCTGTCATTAATATTAAACGAGTTAATCGGACGAAGCGCTTTAAGCACTTTCAATTTTTCGTCACGAATGCTGTCAGCGTCGAGCGTTGTCGGAGGCTCCATCGCTACCAAGCTTAGAATTTGTAGCAAGTGGTTTTGCACCATATCTCGCATTTGACCCGCGTCGTCAAAGTAACCCCAACGCCCTTCAATACCCACTGACTCTGCAACTGAGATTTGAACATGGTCAATGCAGTTGTGGTCCCAGTTAGTAGCAAAAATAGAATTGGCAAAACGCAGTGATACTAGGTTTAGTACTGTCTCTTTACCAAGGTAATGGTCAATGCGGTAAATTTGCTTTTCGTCGAAGTATTCTGCAACTTGCTCATTGATCACTTTTGACGATGCCAAATCGTGACCAATTGGCTTTTCTAGCACAACGCGAACGCTTGAGTCGATAATTTTGCAGCTATGCAGGCCACGACAGATATCACCGTATATCGCCGGTGGCGTCGCTAAATAACACACCATGGTGCGGCTTGGGTCAACGTGGTCGTCTAATACGCAATAGCTTTCAACGTCCTTCATGTCTACGCATGCATAGTGCAAACGCGCTTTCATTTTTTCCCAAGTGGCTTCACACAAGTTCTTCTCGCCAAACTTGATTAGGTTGGCATGAACTTCTTCAATATAGGCATCCAGCTCCATTTCTTGACGCGCAACACCCACAATAGTGGTGTCTGGGTGCATCAAGTTTGCTTTTTCAAGCTGATATAAAGAAGGCAACAACTTGCGTCGTGAAAGATCTCCCAGTGTACCGAAAAGTACAAAATCACAGGGTTCGTAGGAATTATCCAATACCATATTCGTCGACCTTTTAAATGTATGTGTCCGCGGCGTATTGTACAGTTATTTACAACACTAACGACTATTTTTACCGTATAGTTAACACCAAATGTAGTAAAATTACAACTTGTACCAACTATAGGATCTGAATCTTTACTGTTTCCCTCAGTTTACCCTCATTTAACCCGATTGAAATAACAAAAATTGTCAAAAAATTACATTTTTCTTGTCACAGACGTCACATTGGGTACTATTACGGGTGTACCTTACAATAAATTGTGCTAACTAATTGCTATATCTGTATGAACATTTTAGAAAAAATCACACAAAACCAAGCGGCATTCAGTAAATCTGAGAAAAAGGTAGCTGAAGTAATTCTAGCTAACCCACAAACGGCCATTCATTCGAGTATAGCAACCCTCGCTAAGATGTCGGATGTTAGTGAGCCTACCGTAAACCGTTTCTGCCGAAGACTTGATACTAAAGGCTTCCCAGACTTTAAACTGCATTTAGCGCAGAGCCTGGCTAACGGCACGCCTTATGTAAACCGCCATGTTGATGAAAACGACAGCCCAGACGAATATACCAATAAGATATTCGAATCGACCATGGCGTCCCTGGAAGTGGCGCGCCAATCTGTGGATGTGAACGTGGTAAATCGCGTTGTTGATTTACTTACACAGGCACAGAAAATTTCATTTTTCGGTTTAGGCGCTTCAGCTTCAGTGGCACACGATGCACTAAATAAATTTTTCCGCTTCAATGTTCCAGTGGTCTACTTTGAAGATATCCTGATGCAGCGCATGAGCTGCATGAACTGTTCTGATGGCGATGTTGTTGTATTGATTAGCCATACGGGCCGAACTAAAAGCTTAGTAGAAATAGCGCAAATTGCCCGTATGAACGACGCTACTGTAGTAGGAATTACCTCAGCAGATAGTCCGCTGGCACAGGAATGCAGTTACGTGTTATCGCTGGAAGTGCCGGAAGATACTGATATGTATATGCCTATGGCCTCTCGCATCGCGCAACTCACGCTAATTGATGTCCTGGCAACCGGCTTTACACTGCGCCGCGGCAACAAGTTCAGAGAGAATCTGAAGCGAGTAAAGGATACGCTGCGTGGTTCACGTTATGAAAAGCGTGGTGAGTAATTTTCTTCCCACGTGATCAAATAAGAACCACCTACCGTAGCAATATTGGTTCAATAAATCAGCGAAAACGCCTAACTGGTCGAGCCAGTTAGGCGTTTTTGTTTATTTCATTCACATTTTTGTCAAATTCAACTATTATTCTGTAATAAAATTACGTAAAGCGATTACAGGCATACCGTATAAACGCGTAGCCTATCACTCTTTGTCTTTTCTAACTTAGAAACAGCGACGGAATCACATGACCAGAAGAACGAAAATTCTTGCCACCCTAGGACCTGCAACCGACTCACTTGAAAAGATTCAGGCACTTATTGCCGCAGGCGCAAACACTGTGCGCATGAACTTTTCACACGGACAAGCCGAAGACCACATTGAACGTGCAAAGCGCGTTCGTCAGGCAGCAAAGAACCTAGGTAAATACGTAGCGATTTTAGGTGATCTTCAGGGCCCTAAAATCCGTGTTGCTCGTTTTGCCGAAGGTGCAGTTCGTTTAGAGGTTGGCGCAAAATTCATTCTAGACGCTGAATTAGGCCGCGACGAAGGTGATATTAATCAAGTAGGTATTGATTACAAAGCGCTTCCTGATGATGTATCAGCAGGCGATATTCTGCTTCTTGATGACGGTCGTATTCAGCTTCGAGTAACTGGCGTTGAAGGCCGCAAAGTGATTACTGAAGTAACAGTAGGCGGCAAGCTTTCAAACAATAAAGGCATTAACCGTCAAGGCGGTGGTCTTTCTGCAGATGCACTTACCGAAAAAGACAAAGAAGACATTAAAACCGCTGCGAAAATTGGTGTTGATTATCTTGCAGTGTCATTTCCTCGCAGCGGCGCAGACTTGAACTACGCGCGAGAACTTGCCGAAGCAGCTGGCTGCTATGCAAAAATTTGTGCAAAGGTCGAGCGTGCTGAAACGGTGGCGTCTGACGAAGCCATGACGGATATCATCAGCGCTTCAGATGCGGTAATGGTTGCTCGTGGTGACTTGGGTGTAGAAATTGGCGATGCGGAACTTGTTGGTGTTCAAAAGAAACTGATTGCCCGTTCTCGCCAGCTCAACAAGGTTGTGATCACCGCGACGCAAATGATGGAGTCGATGATTGACAGCCCTATGCCTACACGTGCAGAAGTAATGGACGTTGCAAACGCTGTACTAGATGGCACTGACGCGGTAATGCTTTCAGCTGAAACAGCGGCGGGTAATTTCCCTATTGAAACAGTTGCAGCTATGGCTCGTGTTTGTGAAGGCGCGGAAACACATCCAAGCGTTAAAATTTCCAAGCACCGCATGGATCAGCAGTTTTCTTCTACTAGCGAGTCAATTGCTCTGTCAGCGGTTTACGCTGCGAACCACTTGCCTAGTGTTAAAGCGATTGTAGGTTTAACTGAAAGTGGAACTACACCAACGTTAATGTCTCGCATTACTACATCTCTGCCAATTATTGCGATGTCTCGTCACGAATCAACGCTTAACACAATGGCGCTTTGCCGCGGCGTTAAGCCGGTTTTCTTTGACTCTTCAAACAGTGAACCTGGCAAATTGAAGTACGATGTTATTGCATCACTTAAAGAGAAAGGATTAGTGAAAAGCGGCGACAGTATCATCCTGACTTACGGCGATGAAATGGAAAAAGTGGGCGCGACCAATACCCTTAAAATCGTAGAAGTCGAATAGCAACGAATACACTATTAAAGCGAAGCAAATGCTTCGCTTTTTTTTGCCTGTAATTTACTAAAGCAGTGGTAAGCTGACGCTTATAATAAGAACACTCAACTAAGTCATTATCAAAATTACAAAAAACATATCCAACCAAACAACGAGAATTCGTTAACACTCCTCGGGACAACAACGACAAAAATAAGGATAGATATGCAGCTCATTTTCAATCGCTACACACGTTTTTCAGCAATTATAACGCTCTTGGCACTTTTCACTCATAGCGTATGGGCAAATACACAGCACGTACACACCATGAAGCGTGTAGAAGTAGCTTCACAGAACGCTCCATTACAGCCAATAATGATTCAAGGCCCCATGCCCATTGAAGCTGAATACTTTGCTGCGCTTTTGGATAACACTTCAACAGAGTATTCAGGTAATGCCGTATTCTATAAAGGGACACTAAACGGGTACCCCATTGTGGTAGCTAAAACCGGTAAGGGTTTAGAAAATACTGCGGCCGCCACCGCTATTGGCATAGAGAGATACCACCCTCGCCTTATCATCAATCAGGGAACATCAGGTGGCCACGATCCTTCCTTAAAAGTTGGTGATATTGTTCTTGGCGAACGCAGTATTAATGCATCCAATTTTAAAACGCCCAAGCTGGCTCAAGGAGAAGGTTCTCAACCGTTTAATTGGCTGCCGATGGATCTTATGGCGTCAGAAGGCAGCGCGGGAGAAGGGAGTAGCGCTAAGGACGCAGAAAAGTTGCGTTTTTATTTAGGAGACAAACAGCTCATCAACCTAGCTCTATCGCTATCCAAGCAGTACAAACGCGGGAACGTCGTTAAAGGAACGATTGGCAGCGGTAACTTTTGGAATAACGAGTTAGATCGAATAGCATGGCTCCATAAGAATATGGGAACGAGTGTGGAAGAAATGGAAACCGCTTCTGCAGCGCAGATTGCACATGCCTACCACGTTCCCTTTTTAGGTATTCGCGTATTGTCGAACAATATTACCAACCATGGTGAATATGACCCAACCACGGCCAAAGATTGTCAGGCCTTTGTTGAAAAAGTGGTAAGAGCTTATATTTCTGCGCTGTCGGAATAAATTTGGAAAACACTCAAACGAAAAACGCGCCCTACATTGCAAGAATGTAAGGCGCGTTTTCATGTATAGCCTTTGTATTAGATTGCTTGAGCGGTATAAGTTTCCGCATCTTGACTAACATCATTCGCGTATTGAGTAAGATGATGATTTAGAATATTTTCGGCGCGCTCAACAAACTCATCACGCTTAAATTTCCAACCTCTTAAATCGGCTTGCTTAGCCTGTGCAATGTAGTGCTCTAGACGCGTTTTTCTCAATAGATGTGCCTTTTTCGACAAATCAAATTCTACCAATGAGAAGTTGCGCTGTACTTTTTGAATATCCATGTGAACGGGGCGCTGTTCGTCATCAGCTGATGCTTGGCTTACGGATAGCTTTCCTTGCCCAATTACACCGACTATAACAATGATTGCTGATACCACTAAGCCTGAATAAACCCACTTTAAAAAGTTCATGCCCCACTCCTTGAACGATTTTGCACTTGTATCGATAAGCTCGCTACAATCCACTTAATTAGAAGTATTTATCACCAATGTATTGAGTCATTCGACTATTTAAGTTTCTAGCTTTCACGTTGCAGCAGATGTTTTCTGCCTGACAATACAAACTTTCGTCTATTCAATACATCAAGTAATTCACTCATATCTACTTAACCATATGCACCTTCCGCACCATATAGTTAATCTTTATTTTTCAGTAATTTAGATCAACCCAAAACTTATACTAAAGTTGTATAAGGTACTTTCTACACACAGCAAGATAAAATTTTCCTTTCAAATTTAATAAACTCACTTCCCTCAATACTGTACACTTATACAGTATTGAGATATACCACAACAAGCAAAGTACTGGTATGGAATCTTGTTTTTTTTCAGACCGTCTACCACGTACATTTGCCTAGAGAAAGTGACCATTTGCGATGCATGACAAACTCATTCAAAAACTCGAAATTCTTTCAGATGCCGCTAAGTATGACGCTTCTTGCGCAAGTGGCTCCGCCGGTAAACGAAAAGCAGGTAAAACTGACAAAAAAGGAATAGGATCGCTCACAGGAGGGTCAGGGATATGTCACAGCTTTACCCCTGATGGTCGATGCGTATCATTACTTAAGATCCTAATGACCAACTATTGCATATACGATTGCCATTACTGCATCAATAGGGTGTCTAGCAACGTTCAACGAGCGCGTTTTACCGTTAAAGAAACGGTTGATTTAACGCTTAATTTTTATAAGCGTAACTACATTGAGGGATTATTTTTAAGTTCCGGTATTGTCGGCTCTCCCGACCTGACTATGGAGAGCATGGTACGCATCGCGAAGTCTCTTCGCATTGATCACGGATTTAAAGGGTACATTCATCTTAAGACCATTCCGAATGCATCTCCTGAACTACAGGCTGAAGCTGGCTTATATGCCGATAGGCTAAGTATAAACATCGAAATGCCGACACAAAATTCGTTGAACAAATACGCCCCGGAAAAAGACCTTGGTGAAATTCACGGTTCAATGAATACATTGAAAAACAAAATAAATGAACACAAAGTAGATAAAACCTTCTCGGGTAAACGCCCACCTCGCTTTGCTCCTGGCGGACAGTCCACTCAGATGATCATAGGAGCCGATGACTCAAATGATAAAGTTATCCTTGGCACGAGTGTCAAACTGTATGGTCAACAAAAATTGCGGCGCGTTTACTATTCTGCATTTTCGCCTATCCCAGATGCGTCTGAAGTCTTGCCTCTTAAACCGGCGCCACTTATCCGTGAACACCGACTTTATCAGGCCGATTGGCTCCTGCGCTTTTATGGATTTGGTTTAGATGAAATCGTACACAACGACATGCTAGATATGGAGCACGACCCCAAGCTTGCGTGGGCGCTACGCAATCGCCACATATTTCCCATCGATTTAAACAAAGCTGACAAGCTACTTTTATTGCGAGTTCCTGGACTGGGAGCACGCACAGTACAAAAAATTCTGGCTATTCGACGTTACACAAAGCTTAGCTGGTTCGATCTCACAAAAATGCGTTTGCCCTTACAAAAATTAAAACCGTTCATTACTGTTAGTGATTATTCCCCCGCTATCCATTTGCTCGATAGCAGTAACTTTGAACAGCAATTTAAACAACCAAAACAGTTTGAATTGTTCAGCGCTTAATCTAATTGGTACCACAATGAAAAAAGTAACAATTTCATCAGTGCCCGGATACGACGAATGGCGAAAAGCATCGAGAGAATGTCTAGCCCAACACATACCTCCCGAGAACGTTACATGGCAAACTTCGCAATCTAACCAAGACGACTTGTTTGCCGTGACCGATTCGGCCAACGCTATTGGTGAAAGCCAAACGAATTACAGAATTCCCAGATCAGTTTTAACGCTGTTGAAGTATGCGTTATGCCACCAAGCCCCCGATCGTTTCGCTTTATGTTACCGCGTTTTATGGCGAGTAGTTTTCGAAAACAGAAACCTTATTCACTTAAAAACTGACGAAGATGTGTTGCGTCTCACCATGCTGGCTAAAGCAGTAAAACGCGATGCATATAAGATAAGTGCTTTTTTGAGATTTCGAGAAGTCGTAGTTGACGGACAAGAGCATTTTATTGCGTGGTATGAACCAGAACACTTCAGCTTGGAAATGAAGCTCGATTTTTTTCAGACTCGTTTTAAAAATATGTGTTGGTCAATACTTACCCCTTATCGAGCTGCGCATTGGAATACTAAAACACTTGTTTTGGAAGATAATCCTGACCCTAGTATCATTCCAAATGATGACAGAATTGAAAAATACTGGCTTACGTATTATGCAAATATATTTAATCCTGCCCGCGTAAAAACAAAGGCAATGTTAAGTTCAATGCCCAAAAAATACTGGAAGAATATGCCTGAGACGTCGCTTATTAACGATATGATACGCCACTCGGATGCTAGAGCACGTAGGATGATACTAAATGGAAAAAAGGTGGAGAATGGTGAATAAGTTCTCCTGACAAATATTAGCAGCTGTGCTTCCTTTGTTTATTGCGATTTGGAAAGCTCTGTAAAACGTGACCAAAAAAAGGGGCCGAGGCCCCTTTTTTGTATAAAGCAACAATGATATTAGTTCATCGCAGTTTCAGTAACTACACGAAGGTTGCTTTCAACATCTTTTACGTCAGATGCATTCTTGGCAATTTCCACAGCTAGATCACGCTCAGCATCAGAATCAACGTCGCCAGTCAGTGTTACTACACCGTTTTCTACGTCAACATCGATGTCGAAACCTGAAATATCGGTATCCATAAGAAGACGGGTTTTGATTACTGTGGCGATTTTGGCGTCAGTTAACTCGCTTGTGCCTTCGTCAACAGTATCTTCCATGTCATCTGACATGTCGCCTTCCATATCTTTGTCAGAAACAACCGTTAGCTTGTTGTCTACAGACGTTACACCGTCAATATTCGCTACTAGCTCTTCCGCTAGCTTTCTATCAACAGAGTTCTCAACCTTACCAGTAAGAACGACATTACCGTTTTTAACGTCAGTGTTAATGTCGAATGAATCAAGGTTACCATTGAACAACAGCGTTGCCTCTGCTTTGCCATCAATCCATGCGTCTTTGGCACCTTTCTCCCATTTGTTGTCTGTGTCCATGTCACCTGCATATGCAGCTGTAGTCAAAGTTGTAGCAACAATCATAGAAATAAGTGAACGTTTCATAACATTTCTCCTTTGTCGAAACTCGTAGATAGTCATGCCAATTCCTTGCCAACAAAATAAGACATTGTTTTATATGATAAATATTAATATCCAGGGCTAGTTAAGTAAGTTTTGTTTTGCAAACTTTGCCTTTGTTTGAGAACTTTTTACTTAATTTTGTTAATGCCCAAAACTCGTCAACTTCACTTAAGAAAAGCACCTATCAATTGTACTAGGGGATAACTTTTTGTCGTTGGCCGCCGCTAAGTTACAGTGATACTTAGGTTAAACTTATTTCACAAAGCTGCCGTAGTTATAACGATTTGTGTCGCTTCACTAGCTATAGTCATCAATTTAGTTTTGCAGACAGAAGCAACAGGTGGAGTGTTTTTCGTTAATTAAACTCAAGGACCAACTAGACATGGATACTGCACTTACTGCTGTTTCAGTCTTATTTATAGCCGTAAGCTGGGCCCCTTTGCTTCCTTCTTCTCATTGGTTAGTAAGAGTGTGGGAATTTCCGCGACTACAAATAGCAGCTATCATTTCTTTGTTAATTGCTGGGCATATTTTTGAATCAACCTATTACGCACAGATAGATAGCCTAGCAGTAATTATTGTCGCTGGATTAACAGTCAGCCTTATTTATCAGGTTATCTGGATCATTCCTTATACCCCTCTGTATAAAAGAGAAGTTAGGCACGTCGAGGTTGAGAGTGCGAGCCAAAAGCTAAGTGTTTTATCAAGCAATGTGTATATGCCTAATGACGATTTTCGCAAGCTCATTGAACATGTACGTAATAAGCAACCTGATTTTCTCGTAACGTTGGAATCTAATGAGAAGTGGCAGAAAGGCATCAGTGAAATTGAATCTGAATACCCGTATCGTAAATTTTGCCCACTCGAAAACCTCTACGGTATGCATCTTTATAGTAAGCTTCCCTTTGAAGAGGTCTCATTGCGATTTCTAATAGAAGAAGATGTGCCGTCTATGAAAGTTAAAATCAATCACCACGGACAAGATGTCATGCTATATTTTCTTCATCCAAAACCACCAAGCCCAACAGAAAACACGTATGCAAAGCCCAGAGACGTAGAACTTACTGTTGTGGGGGAAGAAATAGCTAAAACAGAGGGCCCTATTGTCGTCGCTGGCGATCTTAACGATGTGGCTTGGTCACCTACTACCAGAAAGTTCAAGAAAATAAGCGGACTTTTAGACCCACGAGAGGGGCGCGGTTTTTTCAATACATTTCACGCGAAATATCCTTTAGTGAAATGGCCGTTAGACCACGTATTTCACTCGGAACATTTTGCATTGGTCAATATAGAGAAGCTTGAAAGCATAGGCTCAGACCACTACCCGCTTTATACCGAACTAGCGCTAATCACGGACAAGGAGTAATACTCAAGACTGTAAATCTAATGAGAGCTACGGTGTTTGACACACCACATGAGGCTATCACACGCCTCTTCACGCTTTTTAAAATGGGCTAGCCCTATTAGCTTGTTATCCCGAGGCCAAACCGCTTGGTTTAGCACCTCTTGATCTTCTGCCGATAGTTGTTCGCTATCTAACACAATCTCAACCGCTTTTTTGTTGGGTTTTATTAATGTGGGGTTAGCTTCTTTGACCAGAGCAGAGTTCACACAAATATACTCTCTCTTAACAGGGTCTCTCACCACGCCGATGTAGTTGTTGTCGCAAATTATAGCTGGCCAGCCTTCCGTTATTCTGCTCTGTCCAAACATTACGAGTGTAAAGGCAACAAGAACGAAAAGTGTTAAACCGATAAATTGAGCGCTCAAATCTGGTGCTACGCTTACAATAACGCCGACAACAGCTGCGAAAAATATCCAGCCGCCAAATACTCTGCGCATAGCATTTGGTGAGATACCAGATATAACATCAACCACCTTTAATGATTGTTTGTCATAGTGTCGAATGAATACAGACGATTGTGATTCCACAGCCTTTGTCCACCAGAAAAAATACGAAATTCAGAAATTAATACGTTACAAGTAAGGCTGAAGATTTACCTACACTCTGAGTGAGTAAAAACCAATAACATGAGATTAGTTCTACTCGAAAGAAAACGTGTTAAGCAATATTTGTAGGAATATTTAAACTATTGAATTGTAATGTTTAACCTACTCACCAAGCATATCAAAATATGTGGGAACGGCAAAGCAATTACGCGCTAGATGCACAGTAAAACAAGACTTATGAAAAGAAGCGTCATGTTAATCTGCAAATTAGAACAGACCACCAAGAACTAACATAAAAAACTGCTGTTGGCCTCCATACATTCGTTTGTAAATTTTTCTCTCACTTTGCACCTCTTGCTTGCCTTGGCGCTCAACCATTGCTGAAAATTCTCGAAAACAGAACTTAAAATTAAGCTTTTTAACCAACAATCAATAATTTACAAAACAGGAACACTCTTTGCTTATACGAAAGTATAACGTTCAACGTTTCATGTCGTCGTTATTACAGGTTCAACAAATTAGAAAGGGAGGAAGAGTATGCGTTCACCAATAAGTGCAGTAACTATTGTTAAGAGCAGAACTGAGAAACTGGCCAATTTGATTACTCAGTTAGAGCAATGCTCTCCAACGCCAGATGAGCTAGTCATTGTTTGGATGGCACCTCCTTCTGATTTGTCACTCGTACGCAGTGACAAATTCGACATTGTTCACAAGTTTGTGACTCAAGATGCTCTTCCGATAGCGAAAGCGCGCAACAAGGGTATGTCAGCGGCCAAGCACGCGAATTTAGCTTACCTAAACGTAGACGCAGTTATTGCCCCATCGCTTTTTAGAGATGGCTTGCTTGCGCTTCGTGACAACACCGTAGTGTTCACATCAGTGGTGTTTTTACCCAACGAGCGCTGTTGTAAGCCCTACCGACAAATTTCAAAAGATGAAAAAGAAATCGGTTATTTAGCAAGTAATGACGACACGTTACCCGAAGACGACAATAACGAAATACCTTCAAGAGATCAGGAAATTAATCATGGAAAGTTTAGTGACGATAGTATTTGTTCTACAGTGTTTTTTATTCGTAAGGCAGACTTTCAGAAAACCGGCGGCTTCGATGAAGGCTACGCGGGTTTCGGACTAAACGACGAAGATTTCTTCACTAACTGTAGGGCATTAGGGATTTCGTTAGAGCAATTGCCCACGCGAACATTTGCACCACACCGGCCTAATTATCAATGCCCGATAAATCACCTTTTAGACTTTGTTCATAATGCGCAGCGTTTTCACTCGAAGTGGGGATTTTACCCATGCGTCAATGTATTGAACGCGTATGCAGACCAAGGTTTTATTAATGCTGACTTCAAGCAAAACGGCATTAAGATCAAGCACCTCCCCCAGCAGGTAGAGGAAGACAAGGCGGACGCGCCGGTTGAGCAATTAACGGTAACCAACGCCCAAAACAATGTTGAATTTACGTCTTTTCATTCGCCGGAGAAAGGCTCTGACCTTTTAAGCACGACCGCATAAAACGCTTTCAGGGAGATATGGAATGTCTTTATTGAAACCGAATCTAACCGAGCGCTTTTTGTCGTTTGTAGGGGAAGCCGATTTCCCCTGCGTCGGAGCCAAAACAGCCCTCAATAAAAGCCAAATTCATGTGAATCAATACGACGATATTCGCTGTCCTCTCAACGAGACAGATATGTTGGCGTCAATTCACCAATTTGTAGAGTCGTTTGATCTTGAACGGGACATGTACTCCTCTTTGGTCGCAACTTTTGAGCTTCCAGATACGATAAGCGAAACTGAATTTGATCGGGTTTTATGGGAAAAATTGCAGCGTTTACACGAGATTGACGCCTGTTTAAAACCTTGGGATAGTAAAGTATCAAGTGACCCTCATAACGCTCAGTTTAGCTTGAGTTTAGGCGGAAAGGGTTTCTTTGTAGTTGGACTGCATCCAAATGCATCAAGAAAAAGCCGTCGATTTCCCTACCCTGCCATCGTGTTTAATTTACACGAGCAATTTGACATGTTGAGAAAGCAGAAGCGTTTTGAAGCATTCAAAGACCACATTCGTAAACGAGATACCGCGTACTGCGGAAGTAAAAATGAGCTACTCGCAAACCATGGTGATAGCTCAGAGGTATATCAATATAGTGGTGTAAAACATTCCGAAAACTGGGAATGCCCGTTCAAGCGGATTAAGCACTAAACCTAAATAAAAGGGACAAGTCACATAATGTTACAAACTATACAGCCAAGAAGCGGCACTGCATTTACTATGAAAAAAGGGGAAAGACTTAAAGTTATTGATCCAGAAGGTGAACAAGTGGCCGACCTCTATGCGTTCAATGAACACGATAAAAATGAGTTTATCTCTTCAGGACGAAGTTTAGATTACAATGAAAGCATCCAATTCAAAAAAGGCAGCTTGCTATACTCTAATCAAAGTAACGTGATGCTCGAAATTATTGAAGACACTGTAGAAGACCATGACTTTCTTTTGACTCCTTGCAGTGTTGACACGTTTAAGCATTTTTATCCCAATGAAGAGCCTGTACCTGGGTGCCACGGCAATTTAGTCGCGGCTTTTTCAGAGTTTGACATCCCAGAGCATCACGTTTGTACCACATTCAATACCTTTATGAATGTGGAGGTAGACGCCAAGGGTAAAATATCTGTTCTTCCTCCTAAGTCTAATGCCGGTGATTACACAATATTTGAAGCAATGATGGATCTAATCGTAGGGTTAACCGCGTGTTCAGCGGGCGAGTCAAATAACTTCCGTTACAAACCGATTCAGTTTGAAATTTTACCCGCGGCTAACATCTAGCCGCGAGCGTTATCTTCTAAATAAACAAGCGCTACCGAGCTTCTGCAATGGCGCTTGGCTTTTCTTGTTGCCAGTTAAGTCGCATATCCCACTTGAAACGATGTTCAGGCTTAAGCGGTGGCTGTTCGGCATCAATAGTGCTTAACACGTTAGTCGCCTTAGTCAGCGTTGCGTCGCGACCGAACAAATAGCTTTGCTCTTTCACTATGGTCAAATACGCTTTGTTCAACGCATACGCGCGCTCTGGTGAAGGAGTAATGATGTCGTACACTGACTTGGCACGTTGCACTTCTTCCACCTTGACCATGCCTTTTTCATCAAACCATTTGGCCAGCATTTCTCCGTTTTGACGGAACTCATCGCCACCGCCCACGCGCTCCATATAAGTAAGGAACTCGCCTTTCTCCTCGTTAATATTTGGCACATCTTCAATTTCACGCAGGTCTATATAGCCCCACCCTGCTTGTCCGGGAACTTTCCGTGCAAATGAAAATGTTTGGTCGAAGGTTGACCCTACTGTTTTGTGACAGCCGTTACAAAACGCAAGCTCTTGATCGTGCTGTGCACGAAGTTCGCCCTGCTCATTTTCAATGAAGCCATTAATTGTCCAGCCAAAGCCGTTGTCTATCCCTTTTTCACCTAGGTAGCGGGTTTGGGGCAGCTTTTCAAAATGCTTATCTTTTGCTTCCGCATAATAGGCAGATGCTAAGCTTTCTCTGCTTCTGAACATATGCTTTTTCATGTAGCGCACTTCCTTCATACGCGGCGCGTTATAAATATTCCCGTTTTCATCCACGCCAATGTAGCGCACGGTATGTAAGAATTCTGTACCTTCGGGGTAAAGCATGTGCGCTAGCGGAACATCGCTTGCGTCGCCAACATAATGCGACAAACGAGCGATTTCAGTCACTGAATTGGTAAGTTTTCCGTCTTGGTTTACGTCAAGGTTCAACGCTAATTCGTTGACCGGCGCCACAGTTAACGTATCCAGCTCTTTAAGCGCCATTTCAACCAAGCTTAGGTTCAATATATAGATAGCCTTATTATACTTGCTATTTAGCCTTTGAAAGCTTTCAGGAAGTCTGATCATAGCATCGCCGGTTGACCCGTTAGTCGGCCAAAAAGTACTTGGGAAAGGCTTGTAATTATACGACACCCATCCACTGCCATCTTTAGCAAAACCGTCGCCATCAAATGCCTTGTCAGCGGCGCTCAAATTTTCAATACGCATGTAGTCTGGCATGGCGTCATTGTTAAGCGAAGCGGTATAGTTGTCTTGCGCTATATATTTTTTAATCGTGGCATCATCAATGCCCGCAATTAGTGATGTACGGTCAATAAACAGGTTTTTCCAGCTGTTTGTTAACCCTACGTCAGAAAATTCGTAGTTGCCCTGTAACGTACCATCGCCCATTTGATTAGGACGCTTTTCCATTGAATCGTAACTTTGGTGGCATGCATAACATGGGTTGTTAACACCTTCTGTTTTGGTGTAACACTGGGGAGGAATAACCGATTCAGGGTTATACACTTCATCGTGTTCAATATATGCCAGAGCGGGAATAGCATCGCCTTCTCGATAAGGATAAGCGTGGGTGCTGTCGGTCTTTTCGTGAGTAGAAGTAGGCAGTTGTGTGTCAACTGTAAAGCTTGTTGAGTTTTGCTCATAGTTTGACTGATTGTTCACGTCAGTACCCGTGTTATCAGTGCATCCTACACTGATAAGTAGTGAAAGCAGAATGCTTACACCTGAAGTTATTTTTAACATTTTCATAATCGTCACAACGGAAAAATCCGGGCACATAAGTGCCCGGAGTATTTTTAAATTAAAAAGAAAACTTACTTATCTGCTGGCTCATACATCCACAGCGTATTGTTTTCTTGGAAACCGTCTTCACCGATAAGAATGCGGCCGTCGTTCATCACCACTACGTTATCTGGTTGAGAAAGCTGTTCAACGTCACAACGCTCGGCGCCAGTTAGGCTTGAACGGTACGTACCGCCCATCACCACAGGTTCAATACGAGAGATGTTATAGCCTTCTTCAAGCTTGGCACGATAAACGCCACCACAGTCTTTAACGCGGGCTGAAAGCTGCATATCGCCTTCACCGTCAATCATTGTGTTGTCGATATCAGCGATGCCGATGTAAAGGTATGCATTCTGTATCACTTCACCTTCGATAGTATCTACACCTTCAACCGCTTCCTTTGCGCGTTTCTGGTTGATTGAGATACCTTCCAGTTTTCTCCACTCTGCGGTAGCCCCTTTAAGACGGGCCGCTGCGCGACTCTCTAAGAACGCTACGCGGTTATCCATTGGCTGTCCTGCTGTTACGCTAGAGCCACCTTCCTCTACCGTTGGATAGGTCGCATCGCCATCAGCCCATGCTTGAACGTCGGCCATAGTAATGTAAGAACTTTGTCCATCCACGTAATCGTCGGTGCCAATACCATTGTATTCATCAATCCACGCGCGAATAGTCAGGTTATCACCGCTAGCTAATTCCACCCATTCAACCGCAAAACCAGTTGTCGCAGGATCATTCTGACCTGCATCCTGAGTGAGCTTAGCGCCGTAGAGTGTACCTGCCGATAAGTCTTCAGCTGTGTCTGCGACAAACTTAAACAGTACGCCACCCGTATCATCTTGAGAAAGGTAAACCGTTTTGCCGTCAGGCATGACCGTTGAGTTCTCATGCTCGTAACGGCCCATGGCAAAATGCTTAACAATAACCGGCTCATCAGCCAACGGCTCTGTTACTTCCGCAATGTAGCCATAGTTGTAAGGGTTTGGCGCATCTGGCGCCGTCATTTGCCACATACGACTTAAGCGCGCATCTGTAGAAACGGCCTCTGGGTTATTCCAGCTTGGTGATGTTGTCGTATCCACCGCCGAATCAACCACCCACTCTTCTGAAGTAAGCGGTGTACCCCAAGGTGACATTGAACCAAAGCAGTTTGCCGCCGTTCCCCATACTGGCGAGAAGTCCAGCATCATGGCTTCAGTTACTTCCCACATACCGAACTCGTCTTTTTCAACTTTCATGCGGCTCATACCGCCAGGAAGCTCTTCCCAGTTCGAGAAAAGGTAACCTTCGCCTTCGGCGGTTGAGATGAAGCCGTTAAAATCAGGCATGTCATTTTCAAGAACCAACTCTTCGCCATCCAATGTGTAGATGTGACCTAAGCCTTCTGGTAGGTCAGTACCGAAAGTGTCGCCCGTTTGTCCGAGTACTTGATATTGACCAATGGCAGAAACCACCAGCTCTTTTTCTTCATCTGAGCTTGGTACAGGTGAATTTGGTAATGTTACTGGCAGATTGTTGAAATTAGCACCTGCAAGCACGCCCACTGTGCCGGTGTTGATAGGCATTGCATTTACACTGGTTGTCGCCGCATTAGTGCCAGACGGGTGCTGAACGTTAAAAAATAAATCGCCTTCGTCTGTTAAGAATATACCGGTCACTTCTGCACCAAGTGGAACCGTAGCGATACGTGTTAGCGTACCTGCACTATCACCTTGAGGACCTTGGTCGCCCACCGGGCCTTGATCTCCTACTGGGCCTTGCTCACCTACAGGGCCTTGTACACCGTCTTCGCCATCGTCACCTTCCAGTGAACAGGCAGTCATCCCTAGTGTTACAGCCAGTGCTATCGCTGAATACTTAATTCCACGAAGAGTTTCGCTTTTCATTATAGTTCCTTGCTTATACTTGTTTTCGATGTTGAGTGGAGGTAAGCAGAAGACTCACCTCAGTAAACGGTCTTAGCGGGCGAAAGTCTGGAGGACATTTGTGACATTCCGGTGACAGTGAATTGACACCAAAATGAAGCTTTGTTGACACAAGGGTCTGAAAAAACGAATAAAACAAATGCGAAGATTTACGAAGGCGCTGTAATCATTGGGATTATTGAATGCTCAATCAAGAAAACCTAAACCACTCAGTCAGTTTATGAATTATTTGTTTCACAATACTGGTCAGAGCTTTGTGCCCGTGAACACAACAGGACATAACTGCTTGAAAGTTGGATGGGCTAAAATGGAAAAAGAGGGTAGTTGGAGAAGGCAATTAGAGAAAGGCATGGTATAAGCTAACGGGCTACGCATTTCGCTACGGCCCGCTAGCCTGGTCGCTAAGTAATACTTAGTTTAAGACGGTAAGAGGATGATTATACATCTTTAATTTATTAACCAGATAATCTTCAAACTGCTTTGCAGTTTGTACATCACTACTGCGCTTAGGCCAAACCGCGAGAATTTTATAATCTAAAGCGGTTAAAGGTTTGAACAATACAAGGTGGTCATGTTCACCCTCGAATACCTTTTCGACCTGATCTAATCGATAAACAACGGCCAATCCTAAGTTGTCATTATCTGCCAAGATACTTTGCGTTCCCCAAGTCGCTACAACGCCCCACTCACCACGCTCGGCTTTAATCACCTGCATTCCATCATGCGCCACTAGACCTGCGACAATATTATCCGATGGCTCTGATACAGAAACGCTGATGTGGGTGGTGGGGTCAAACGCATCAATTCGATAGTGCGTGGTAACGTCGATGCTGTCCGCTTTCGCATCAGACGATGACCACCCTTCGTAGCCAACCTCGAACTCAGCCCGCAACTGAGAGTTCGAGACTAATTGGTATTGTGTATTCTCTACATGCTGAAAGTGCATAACTGTCTGCGTTGAGGAGTCTTGGGTTTCTTGTTCTGTTAATCGACCTAGCGCACCCACGCCCAACGATTTACCAACTTTAAGCGCGTCTCCACCCCACGAAGATAAATTATGATAACTATCGTAGCCGTCTTGCCCCACCTCAGGTAATACTACACTGTCGTTCGCTTTAACAAAGACATCAATAGCGTTACGCCAATCAAGATAAAGGCGATAGCCCATTTGATCAGACTCCCAGCCTGGTCCTTCGTAACGCAAAAAGTAAGAATGATCGGTCAATTGCGGAGGCGATGTGAATGAGGTAACTTCTTCAAAAGAAAAACCCTCAGCGCTATATACTGCGTCTTGCCACTCTCCTCCTGTTCTTACGGAAAGTTCAGCGTGCGCCCGGTCTTGGAGGTTAACATTCGTAGCTTGCTCAGGTGGCATAAGTTCCAATGACGCACTACTTCCTGGCGCAATGGATGCTGCACCTAGTAACACCGCTTGCCCTTCGCTATTCTCAATCCATTCTGACGGATATTGCTTTAACTTCCACCCCGAATATTGCGGGGGCAGAGATACTTCAAAAATTTGATCGCCACTACCACCGTCTGCCGAATTTTTCACCTTAACAGACAAAGCCGAATTTATATCCCCTTGTGAGCAACTTGCCAATAATGGCACCAAAATTAGACCTATCTTACTAAATTTCATCACTTTTATGCTCTCCATCGGTTGTTAACGCATTTAACTAATTAACGATATTTATAAACAATATATTGACAAATGCCACCGGTGGCAATTATTTTAAATTTTGTTAACGAGATTTTTCAATTTAGTATGTCGATAAAATTCGTCATACCCATGAACCATTTAGTGAAAGGTAAATTACATGGTCAACTTTAGCCTAGAAGGTAAAACCGCATTAGTGACCGGAGCAAGTCGAGGTATAGGCCAAGCGCTTGCTTTAGCACTCGCCACTTCTGGCGCCTTCGTCATCTGCGCCAGTTCTCGACCAGGTGGATGTGACGAGACACTACGTAAAATTCAAAGTGAAGGTGGTCAAGCCATGGCATTAGATGCCGACCTCGCTGATGCCGACGCGGTAGTTAAACTTGCTGAAGATGCATTAAGCATTAAAGGACACATCGACATCCTGCTGAATAACGGCGGCACTATTTTCAGAGCACCAGCTACCGACTTTCCTTTTGACGAGTGGAGAAACGTGCTTGCTGTCAACATCGATTCAGCTTTCCTACTTAGCCAAACTATTGGCAAGACAATGGTAGAACGTGGTCAAGGTAAGATCATCAACATTGCATCAATGTTGAGTTACACAGGTGGCATTACTGTTCCTGCTTACACTGCAAGTAAACATGCCATTGCAGGTCTTACCAAAGCGCTTGCAAACGAATGGGGCCAATACAATGTGCAGGTGAACGCGATTGCGCCCGGTTACATTAAAACTGATAACACCCAAGCACTACAAGATGATGAAAAGCGCAGTGCTGAAATTTGTGCCCGCATTCCAGCTAATCGCTGGGGGGAAAGTGATGATTTAGCAGGTGCGGCGGTATTTCTTGCGAGCGCAGCCAGCAATTACGTTAACGGCCACATCCTTGCCGTCGACGGCGGCTTTCTGGCACGTTAACTAATAAACGGGGGATACAGCCATGAGCGACAAAAAAAGCATGAGCGATAGAAAAGACATGAGCAAGAAAATAGACACCCGATATGCTATCGGTCGTAAAGAGGCCAATGCTTACAACACGCAAGAATTGCGTGACGCATTTTTAGTCGACACCCTAATGACACAAGGTGAAGTCGTATGGATATACACCCACTACGAACGCTTTATGCTTGGAAGTGCCGTACCGACAACGTCAGCGCTAACGCTAGAAACCATTGAAGATCAGTTAAAGATGCCGTTCTTTACCGCCCGTCGCGAAGTCGGTGTAATTAATATCGGCGGGCCTGGAACCATTACTGTTTCAGGCACCACTTATCACCTAGATAATGAAGAGGCCTTGTACATCGGACAAGGCAATGAAGAAGTCATTTTTGAGTCGGACAATGCGTCCAATCCTGCCAAATATTACTTAAACTCGGCGCCGGCTCACCACGCCTATCCCTGCAAAAAAATAGGCAGCACAGATGCAAACATCCTTCACTTAGGCAGTCAGGAAACCTCCAACAAGCGTGATATCAAACAGTTACTTATCAATACTGTTGTCGATACTTGTCAGCTTCAAATGGGACTAACGCGTCTGCACACAGGCTCCGTCTGGAACACCATGCCAGCTCATCAACATGACCGACGCAATGAAGTGTACTTTTACTTTGATATGGATAGCGAAAGCCGCGTATGTCACTTCATGGGCGAACCTCACGAAACTCGCCATATTTTTGTAGCAAATGAAGAAGCCGTGGTATCGCCACCTTGGTCCATTCATTGTGGTGTAGGTACTGGAAGCTATGCATTTATCTGGGGAATGGCAGGTGAAAACCTGGATTACGATGATATGGATAAGTTTCCGCCTTCACAGTTGCGTTAAGCAGCCCTGCTCTAAATAGGTGTAATGATTATGTTGCGGTATATAAAACTCACACTGTCAGCCACGGCCCTGTTGCTAGCCTCGGCGTGTTCGCAAAATGAACTGAAAGGCGAAGTCACCGTATTGCGCTTGGGGCATACGTTAGACACTCAACACTCAGTACATAAAGCAATGGAATATCTTGGCGAGCGCCTAGATTACTATTCTGACGGTACAATGAGTGTGGTTATTTACCCGAGCAGCCAGCTGGGAACCGAGAGGGAGATGGTAGAACTGCTGCAGATTGGCTCACTCGCCATGACTAAGGTGTCGGCAAGTCCTTTGGAAGGGTTTGCTCCCGAAATGAAGATTTTTAGCATTCCCTACATTTTCCGCGATAACGAACACTTCTGGCGTGTATTAAACAGCGATTTAGGCGATGAGCTGCTATCTGGTGTTGAAGACTTCCGACTTAAAGGTCTCGGCTATTACGATGCGGGAAGCCGCAGTTTTTACACCAACGACAAACCAATAGAAACACCAAGCGATCTGAACGGGCTCAAAATTCGCGTATTGAACAGCCCTACTGCAGTAGCAACAGTTCGCGCACTTGGAGGAGCTGCAACCCCCGTTGCCTGGGGAGAACTGTACACTGCGCTTCAGCAAGGCGTTGTAGACGGCGCAGAGAATAACCCGCCCAGCTACTACCTTTCACGTCATTATGAAATTGCCCGTTACTACAGCCTTGACGAGCATACCAGTGTTCCAGACGTCATGCTGGCATCGCTGCCGGTATGGGAAAGTTTGAATGAACAGCAGCGAACGTGGCTAACCAAAGCAATGGAAGACTCTGTTGAATACCAACGCGAACTTTGGAAAACATCTACGCAAGCCTCTTTAGAAAAGGTAAAAGCCGAAGGCGTCACAGTTATTACGCCTGATAAAGCGCCTTTCGTTGAAGCGGTAAAGCCTTTTCATAAGAGCTTTGAAAACACGCCAATTGGCGACTTAATTACGCAAATAAAAGCGATGTAACAATGACAATAATACGCCTCATCGATAAAGCCTTAGCCGGCACCCTTATTATTGCCATGGTAAGTATTTTACTTACCGTAATTTGGCAAGTGGTCTCACGTTACGTACTTAAAGACCCTGCTTCGGTCACCGAAGAGTTGTCTAGGTTCATACTTATTTGGATTGGCATCTTAGGTGCGGCCTACGCCTATCGCCAAAACGCGCATTTGGGGTTCAACTTAATTGTTGAGCGTCAGTCTCGTAAAGTGAAACGCCTTCTACTTACCTCCGTTGAAGTCATTGTCATTATCTTCTGTGTTTTGGTGATGGTTTACGGCGGCGCTGAACTAGTGTCTCTTACATTAGAGCTAGAGCAAATCTCAGCAGCGCTAGGTGTGAAAATGGGCTTTATCTATAGCGTGCTTCCCTTATCTGGAGGCCTTATCATTGCCTATGCACTGGTTAACATTACTGCACTTTGGCGAAACAACAATAAGGAGTCAGCGTAATGGAACTGACCGGTATTATCTTAGTCGTCGCCTTTTTTGTACTCCTTCTTTTAAATGTTCCCATTTCAATCAGCATTGGTGTAGCCACGCTGCTTGCTATGATAATGAGCATGGACATTGCTCCGGCTACCATTACTATTGCCCAGCGTATGGCAGGTGGTCTTAATAGCTTTGCGCTCTTGGCAATCCCATTTTTTGTTTTATCTGGCCTTATCATGGGACGCGGCGGGATAGCCAAGCGATTAATTGAATGTGCAATGGCGCTTATTGGTGCCCTTCCCGGTGGCTTAGCCTTAGTGAATGTTGTTTCCTGCATGCTGTTTGGTGCAATTTCAGGGTCTGCGGTAGCGACTACATCTGCAATTGGCAGCTTCATGTTGCCCGAAATGAAAAAAGCGGGCTACGAGCCGAATTTTAGCGCAGCGGTCACTGCCGCAGCATCAACTACGGGAATGTTAATTCCACCAAGTAATATCCTAATTGTATACGCAATCGCTAGCGGTGGCGTATCCATCGCTGCCCTCTTTATGGCTGGCTATATTCCAGGCATTATGGTGGGTCTAGCGCTCATGCTGGTGTGCTTTATCTACGCAAAAATGAAGGGATACCCCCTATCGCCGCGGCTTCCTATTAAAGTAGTTGTCGAAAAAACTATCGCAGCACTCCCTTCCCTATTCCTCATATTCTTAGTGATTGGCGGCATTGTGGGCGGCGTTTTTACCGCTACCGAAGCTGGTGCCATTGCGGTGGTTTACTCATTGCTGTTAGCTGTGGTGTTTTATAAAGAAGTGGATGCGAAAGCCCTACCTGATATTTTCTTGAAGGCGGCAGAAACGACGGCAATTGTAATGCTGCTTATCGCGGCCTCAACAGCGATGTCTTGGCTATTGTCGTTTGAGAACATTCCGCAAACCTTAAGTAACGCACTGTTGTCGATAAGCGATAACCCATTACTTATTCTTCTCTTAATCAACCTATTGCTTATCGTAGTTGGTGCATTCTTGGATATGACACCTGCCGTACTTATTTTTACGCCCATATTTTTGCCGGTGGCCTTAGAACTTGGAATGAGCGAACTGCAATTCGGCATCATGCTCGTACTCAACTTGTCTATTGGATTGTGCTCACCGCCCGTCGGCGCCGTACTTTTCATTACCTGTGCCATTGCCAAAACCAAACTTGAGAACATCATTCGACCGCTAATACCTTTATATGTGGCTATGTTTGTCGTTCTTATGCTAGTTACGTATGTCGCATGGTTCAGCGAAGCGCTGCCACGTGCACTAGGATTTTAGTAAGGTAGAATCATCAAAACTGAAAGGTGTGGTCAGGCGGAGTTTGATCACACGAACTTTCACTTTTGAGTAACAAAAACATATTGCCCGTATTTGTGTGGTAATATCGGAAGTAACGACATAATAGCGCGGAAAAACAGAGAATTATGAACAAGCGCCCGACTATCAATGATGTTGCAGCCCTAGCAGGTGTTTCAAAGCGTACCGTGTCACGCGTCATTAACGGTGCGACCAATGTGGGAAAAGCAACACGTGAGCGCATTGAAGCGGTCATTCAAGAAACGGGGTTTGCCCCTGACAAGCAAGCGCGTGGTTTAAGTACTAGCCGCTCATACTTGATAGGCCTAATTTACGACAACCCCGATGCCTTGTATATCGACCAAGTGCAAAGAGGCGTGTTAAGCATATGTTCTCAAAAGGGTTATGAGTTAGTTGTACACCCTTGTAGTTATAATGCCGAAGGTTTTGTAGAAGACTGTATTAACTTTGTGCGTCGTTCAAACATAGATGGTGTCATCATATTGCCACCGGTATCCGAATCGAAGTTATTAGCCGACGCGCTGCAACAAAAGAGCATTAACTATGTGCGAATGGCGTCAGTAGATTTAGATGACCATCAAAATATCGTAGTGAGTGACGACAGAGCTGCTTTAAGTGACTTAGCGCGCTATATGGTTTCACTAGGTCATAAAGACATTGGTATCATCAGCGGTCCGCAACAGTATTATTCCTCAAAAGAGCGTTTGGAAGGCTTTGTTGAAACGCTTAACGGCCTGGGTGTCGATGTACCTAAAAACAGGGTAATTGAGGGTAAAAACAGCTTCGAAAGCGGTATAGAATGCGCGCGTCAATTGCTTATTCAGTCACCACGAGTTAAAGCTATTTTTGCAAACAACGATGAAATGGCAGCAGGCGTATTGAAAGTGGCTCATGAAATGGGAATAACCGTACCTGACGAACTATCCGTCGCGGGGTTCGATGACAACCTACTTGCTGCCCGTGTAATCCCTGCCCTTACTACTGTTCAACGTCCCGTTGGCGATATGGCAGCCATTGCAGCGCGTAAAATCATCGCGCACATCGAAGGCAGTGAAGTTAGTGAAACCGAAACGTATCTGGTCAAACCTCACCTAATTATTCGCGATTCAATCAAAAAAGTGTGATTTTTTACAATGAAGTGTTGCTAACACTTCTTTTTCGACCTATTATGCCACCGGTGGCACGACAATAAAAAAGAATGTTAAAAATAAACAATTTGTAAACAGAGCGTAAAAAGCAACGTTTTCTAATCTATCGCTCTTTTTAAATACACAGTGCTTATTTAACAACGCTTAGCGGTTAAATAAGCCGTAAAGATATAGCAGGACTTGTAATGGACGTTAAAACACAACTAGTTAAAGTGCATAATAACGATAACGTTGCGGTTGCAACCTGCCCTATCGTGGCTGGCACTTACATCGCTGAATATGACATTACAGTTAGCCAAGACATTCCTGCTGGCCATAAAGTTGCCTTAGTTACCCTGTCAGACGGTGGCGACATCGTAAAATATGGTTTCAGCATTGGTGCTGCAACAAGCCAAATTAATGCTGGTGAACATGTTCACAGCCATAACGCAAAGACTAAGTTAAAAGGCACTGAACAATACGTTTACGCGCCGTCAAATACCGCTTCAAAACAAAACCATCTTACTTCTGGGTTACAGTTCATGGGCTACAGAAGAGAAAATGGAAAAGTGGGTATTCGCAATGAAGTATGGATCATCAATACCGTAGGCTGCGTAAATAGAACAGCAGACCGTATTGCTAACGAATGTAATCGCCGTTTCGCTAGCGAGTGCGACGGGTTCCGCGCATTTACCCACCCTTTTGGCTGTTCTCAGCTGGGCGATGATTTAGATGACACGCGCACTATCTTAGCCTCTCTCGCATCTCACCCGAACGCTGGTGCGGTGTTAATTGTAGGCTTGGGTTGCGAAAACAATCAGCTTAAGAGTTTACTGCCTCACGTTGATAAACCGGCAAATCGGGTTCGCTTCTACAACGCACAAGAAGTGGTAGATGAGTTAGAAGAAGGCGTAAACGCAGTTTATGACTTGTTAAAAGTAATGGCTAATGACAAACGTGAGCCTATCGACGCTAGCGAATTAACCTTAGGCATGAAGTGCGGTGGTAGCGATGCTTTTAGCGGTATTACTGCCAACCCAACAGTAGGGCGTGTTACCGATTTAATGTGTAATCTAGGTGGCTCGGTCATTTTAACCGAAACGCCAGAAATGTTTGGTGCCGAACAGCTCTTAATGAATCGCGCTAAAAACAAAGACGTATTTGAGGCGTTTAACTCGCTGATTGATGAGTTTAAGAACTACTTTATCGCCCACAACCAACCTATTTACGAAAACCCGTCTCCAGGCAATAAGGCAGGCGGTTTAACCACACTAGAGGAAAAGTCTCTCGGCGCGGTTCAAAAAGGTGGAACGTCTACTATTCAGTCTATCTTGCAGTATGGCGAGCCCAAGCAAGATAAAGGCTTAAGTTTATTACAAGCACCTGGTAACGATGCCGTTAGTTCAACGGCGTTGGCAGCATCGGGGGCACATATCGTTTTATTCACCACAGGCCGAGGCACGCCCCTTGGTTTTCCTGTACCCACAGTCAAGATATCGTCAAATTCAGATATCGCTAATAAGAAGCCACATTGGATAGATTTTAACGCTGGACAAGTTCTGGAAGGCGTATCTATCGATAAGTGTGCCGAAGCGCTACTCCAACATTGTTTGGCAGTGGCATCTGGTCAACAAACCTGCAACGAGAAGAATGGCAGCCATGAGATTGCTATTTGGAAACGTGGCGTCACCCTCTAAAAGAGAGCGTTATGGAATCGATATTATTACATGAAGATAGACTTTTTCCTGCCGATGAAGCAACCCGAAGTGTTGCAAAGGCGCTGTATAAGGAAATTCGAGATCTCCCTATCATAAGTCCACATGGCCATACTGACCCACGTTGGTTTGCACAAAACAACAATTTCACCAATGCAACCGAGCTATTTATCACCCCTGATCACTATGTGTTCAGAATGCTGTATAGCCAAGGTATTAAATTAACTGATATTGGTGTACCACGTTGGGACGGCGGCGAAACGGAAAAGGATCCACGTAAAATCTGGAAACTTCTGGCAGATAACTACCATCTATTTGCTGCCACACCGTCCCGTTTGTGGTTAGACACCGTATTTCACGATGTGTTTGGCTTACGAGAAATGTTGTGTAGCGACAACGCCACGCATTATTACGACCACATCACTGCGCAGCTTCAAGGGGATGACTTTAAACCCCGAGCACTGATGGACCGCTTCAATATTGAAGTGATTGCTACCACTGAAGGTGCGCTTGATGCCCTTCCCCATCACGCAGCGATTAAAGATACACCGTGGGCAAAGCGGGTTATTACCACCTTTAGACCTGATGATGTAGTCGATGCTTCACGCGAAGATATTGTTTCAAACATTGAGAAACTTGGTGAGCTCACCGGTGAAGACACGGCAACCTGGCAGGGCTACCTGAACGCAATTCGTGCACGACGTGCCGTCTTTAGAGAGCACGGTGCGACAGCAACAGATCACGGACACCCAACAGCAAACACTGCTGATTTAAGTGAAGCAGAGTGCATTGCTTTATTCGATAAAGTGAGAAGCGGAAACAGTAACGCTGAAGAGCAAGAGCTATTTAGAGCCCAAATGCTTACCGAATTAGCAGGAATGAGCGTAGAAGACGGCATGGTGATGCAAATTCACCCTGGTTCGTTTAGAAACCACAATAGTCAGCTGTTTACACAGTTTGGTCGCGATAAAGGCCACGACATTCCAATGCAAACAGATTTTGTTAAAGCGCTTCGCCCGTTACTCGGTAAATACGGTAACGAGCCTAACCTCGACATAATTTTGTTCACATTAGATGAAACCACGTACAGCCGCGAATTAGCGCCACTTGCAGGCCACTACCCTTGCCTGAAACTCGGTCCTTCTTGGTGGTTCCATGATAGCCCTGAAGGCATGTTGCGCTTTAGACATCAAGTGACAGAAACCGCAGGTTTCTTCAATACGGTTGGTTTTAACGACGATACGCGCGCGTTCTTGTCTATTCCAGCACGTCATGATGTTGCCAGACGCATTGATTGTCGCTTCCTTGCACAGCTAGTTGTGGAGCACCGCATCAGTGAAACAGAAGCGGCTAGTATTGCCAGAAAACTGACTTATGATTTTGCTAAACAAGCGTACAAACTGGGGTAATCATGACAAAGCCGTTATCAATTTCAACGCTACCTCTTTTAAGTGACAGCGTAAGTAAACCAAATTACGATCTGGAAGCTACCGGTTGTGGCATTGTGCATATTGGCCCAGGAGCCTTTCACCGTGCGCACCAAGCGTATTACACCGAGAAAGCGTTGGCTTACGGTGGTGACTGGCGTATTCACGGTGTATCAATGCGCAGTGCATCACTTAAGGAAGCGTTGAGTACACAAGACAATCTCTATGCGTTGTGTATTGTTGATAACGAGCCTGAAACCCATATTATTGGTGCAATTAAAACCCTTTCTACATTGGCACATGACCGTGATGACATTGTTGCTGCGCTGGTAAATAAACAAACTAAAATTGTTACGCTTACCGTGACAGAAAAGGGCTATTGCCTTAATGCACAAGGTCATCTAGATACTGATCATCCGGATATTAAAGCTGATTTAGTCACACCAGAAACACCGGTA
The DNA here is from genome assembly GCF_054960375.1 of Alteromonas sp. G4i35. NCBI lineage: Bacteria > Pseudomonadati > Pseudomonadota > Gammaproteobacteria > Alteromonadales > Alteromonadaceae > Alteromonas > Alteromonas sp. G4i35. The sequence goes on from NZ_JBHNZD010000012.1 coordinate 99,626, forward strand.
AGTGCAGTTGGCCTTATTGTGCAAGCGCTGGCACAACGTAAGCAGGCAGGTTATGCCGATATTACTATTATCAGCTGCGACAACGTCTCAGACAACGGTAAAAAGCTGCAAAAAGCGGTGACCGAGTTCGCCAATAAAACGGATGAATCATTAGGCCAGTGGATAACCGAGAATATCGCCTTCCCCTGCACTATGGTCGACAGTATCACGCCAGCAACTGAAGACAGCTTTAAAGCCAACGTTACCAATGAGTTGGGTTTAACTGATAACTGGCCTATTCAGCGTGAGGCTTTTACGCAATGGGTGGTTGAAGATAATTTTTCTGGCCCACGACCCGCATGGGATAAAGTAGGCGTTACGTTTACTCATGATGTGAGCTTTTTTGAAAAAGCAAAGCTTCGCATTTTGAACGGCACACACACAACGTTAGCCTACATAGGGTTATTGCTTGGCAAGGAAACCGTATACGACGCAATGCGTACCCCAGCCATAAAGCAATTGATTCAAACCATGTTGAAAGAAGAAATTGTTCCCTCTCTTTCCAGTGAAAACGAGAATGCGGATCGCGGTACACAAGACTTCGACCTGAATGCTTACGCACAAGATATTGTTAAGCGCTACGAGAATAAGCATATTCGCCACCTGTTGTCGCAAATTGCCTGGGACGGGTCACAGAAAATCCCATTTCGAATTCTCGACACAGTACGCGATAACCTAAAAGCAAAACGAAACATCGATTTGCTCTGTAGTGCTGTTGCGGCGTGGTGTCTATTTGTGAACAGCAAGGCGTGCTTAAACGAAACCATTACCGACCCGCTAGATAGTACGTTAAGGGCTACAGCGAAATCGGTAGACTTTCAGGCGATAGAACTTGCTAAAAAATTGCTATCACTCGATACCATGTTCGCCGAACTGTCGGTAAATAATACGTTTAAGGAAAAGGTGCTCGAGAAAGTTAATCAGCTACTTGATATTTTATCGCACGAAAATAGCAACGAAAGTAAGCAAGGCTCTGCTACCACTATGTTAACAGAAAGTTCGCTAGATTCACTAAAAGGAACCGCGTGATGAAAAGTACTTTTTCCATGCTTAAAGGCGCCCCATTACTCCCTATTATTCAGCCTAAATCTGTAGACGAGGGGCTTCACCTGGCAGAAGCAATTGCAAATAGCGGCCTGTGCAACATAGAAGTAGTGAAACGCAGCGACGCAGCATTTGAAGCTCTGTCAGCGATTAGAAAACAGTTTCCTGAGCTTGTAGTGGGCATGGGTACATTGTTAAATCGCACCCACGTATTCGAAGCGTTAGATGCGGGCGCGCAATTTTTGATAACGCCAACCAGTTCAGAGGTATTGCTCGATACACTGATCGCTTCAAATGCACCCTTTTTGCCAGGTGTCGCTACACCTGCCGATATTCTTTTGGCGCACCAAAAAGGCATTCGCGAAATGAAGTTCTTTCCTGCGAGTCTTAGCGGCGGAACACCTTTTCTTAAAGCGATTTCAAGCGTATTTAGCGATGTTTCCTTCTGCCCTACCGGCGGCATTAATGGCGACAACGCGAATGAGTATCTCTCGCTTGGCAATGTTCGAGCAGTAGGCGGTACATGGATGATGCCAAAGGCAGCCATTGAAGCAAAAAATTGGCAAGCTATAACTTTGGCATGTCAACAAAGCCTAACATTGTTTGATGAGGCTGCGGCATGAGCATAGTTGATACCAACCAAAGAATGGTTATTTTTGGCGAGTGCATGGTAGAGCTTCGAAGCACTCAGCGTGAATCATCAATTAGTACGTGTGATGACAACACAGATAATAACCTTATGGCGAAAAGCTTTGCTGGCGACACCTACAACACTGCGGTTTATCTAAAGCGCTGCTTGCCTTCATCTTCCATTAGCTACTTAACAGCGATAGGTGCTGACTTTTTAAGCGATGAGCTGCTGTTTAAAATGGGTGAGCACGAAATTAACACTGATTTAGTGTTTCGCTCGTCGTCGCGCAATCTTGGTCTGTATATGATCCGCAACGACAACGAAGGTGAAAGAACCTTTGCATATTGGCGTAACCAGTCTGCGGCAACACAGACGCTCAACATCATGAAGGGCGCCGAGTTTGCGTGTGACTGGTTTTATTTGAGCGGTATCTCTATTGCCATTTTAGACGACGAACAGCGTGCTACACTATTCGAACTGATTTCGTCCCTCAAGGCCAAAGGCAGTAAGATTGCCTTTGATCCTAACTATCGAGCACGCCTTTGGTCGTCTCAAGAAGATGCCAAATACTGGACGGGTAAGGCTTATGCTGAAGCAGACTTAGCGTTCCCTGGCGCAGACGACCATTTAATGCTGTTTGGCCACACCAATGCTGATGAAATATTTAGCTATTTAGCCGACAAACAGATTGAAGAAATCGTAATGAAAAACGGTGCTGTTGGCGTTCATATACTCCGCCAACAAGAGCAATGTATAGTGCCGGTAGAACGTGTTGAACAGGTGGTGGATACCACAGCTGCTGGCGATGCATTTAATGGCGGTTATATGGCCGCTCGACTTGCAGGTAGAAAGCCTGTTGAAAGCGCAAGCTATGGGGCAAAGGTGGCAGCCACGGTAATAACCTACCCCGGTGCCATTATATCTGGTGATGCCTTCACTAATCACATACCGTCCTTATAGTCGGTATGTGACCTTCCCTTTTTTCTTTTCTCTTCCCTCTTCCTCACTAATCGCTCGCCACATACACAATTGATAACGATGCCTCAGCAAGTTAGCTAAGATAGGTTGCTGTGCGTTAGTTTAAATAGGCGCGGCGCACCACTTTGTTTAGTTTGATTTATAGAGTGTCTCGATAAACGTATTTTGCCAGCGGATGCGCTGTTGCTTTTAGCTCTCGAACGAATATCTGCGCCATTTTTGCAGCACCGACTACATTCAAGTGAGTGTCGTCGTTCTTACCTTCAGGGTAGCGCGTATATAAGTCGGCAGGCACCTTAATGAAGTAATGGTTACTTTTAGGTTCGCCAATCTGAGCAAGAAAGTCACAGGTTAGTGTATTCATAGGAATAAATGGCACGTTAGCTTGCAGTGCTACTTTCTTCGCAGCATCGGCATACGCCAACAACGTGCGTTTCAACACGCCTTCCTCGGTGAAATGACGCCTGCAAATACTACTTGCAATAATAACTGATGCGCCTCTCGCTTCAACGTCTTGCACAAACTGTTTCAAATAAGCAGGATAGGCATTTTCCGGGTCGGCATAGCGAGCGGGGTCCGACTGTTTTTGATCGTTGTGACCAAACTGAATTACCACAAAGTCACCTTCAGAAAGATCAGATAACAGCACTTGCCAACGCCCTTCGTCCACAAATCGCTTTGTGCTTCTGCCGTTAGCTGCGTGGTTTTTAATATTTATATTTGGAAGCATGAATTCAGGAAGTAATTGCCCCCAACCACGTTCTGGATATGACAACATTGGCTTGTCTGACATGGTTGAATCGCCAACCAAATGTAGGGTAACCGGCTTTTTGTAGGGTGGAGCTTTTACACTCCCTTCGTTCTCTGCAATTCCAGCACTTTGTTCCTTAGCAAAGTGAGCATTTGAGCTAGCGAGAACAAAAGTGCTTGAATGAGACACGTAGCTGCTTTGAAGAACCGACGTACTTTCTTGGCCTGCCAATGCAAGAGTACTCGATACAGCAATGACGCTTGCAAAACTGTAGCGAAGCGCGTTGAATATTTTCCCTGTGGCGGGTTTACTTGAATTTCTCACACCTTTTCTCCTTCTCGACATTAGTAGAGTTGCGCTCCAGTTAAGTGATAAAGCAGATAGACGCATTCAGGAACAGTCCGCAATGTCGCCATGTCGCACATAAAAAAGGCCATCATTACGATGGCCAAACACACCCGTCTTCACGGAACACAACATTTAATTATTATCTCCGGCCGGCCAACATAATTGGTCGGCCTGTTTTTTTACATAGTATAACGAGCGCCAAGGAAGAACTGACGGCCCGTGTGGTTGTACTCACGTACCAAGTTCAAAGAGCCATCACCCGTGGTAAACAAGCGCTCGTACTCGTCGGTAAGGTTAATGACTTCAAAGGTCAACGTTAGCTCGTCGTTTACGTTATAAAATGACGAGAAATCTACCTGCGTTGGGCCAGTCGTGCCGTGTGCAACGTTACCATTGCTGCCAGTAAAGTCTGTCAGGTAATCGTCGCGTTTGTTAACTGACACACGCGCACCGTATTGGTCTGTTTCGTAATACACCGTAAAGTTGTACGATGTTTCACTCATACCTTCGATGTCGTCAGCGTTAACGTGAGTGTAGTTCGACACGATACCCATGTTTTCGAACAGTCCTGGTAAGAAACTTAGCGGCTGCTGATAAATTAACTCATAACCGCTTACACTTCTGTCTTCAGCGTTAATTGGACTGCTATGCTCGTATGGGATAGTGCGAGGGTCTAGCGCAATTACAGGGTCAAACTGTGCATCGTTGTCGATAAAGTCGTAGTAAGCACTGTCGACTAAACGCTCTTCTGATGCGCGAACAATCCAGTTATCAATGTCTTTGTAGAACACGGTTGCTGCTAGTAGCGCTTCGTCATCGAAGTACCATTCAACGCCAAAATCAACGTTGTTTGACGTAAACGGGTCAAGGAACGGGTTACCTACACTCACTGAGCCGTTAATATAGTCGAAGCTAGGATTACCAGGGTTCAACGAGTTCAAACTCGGGCGTGTCATTGACTGCGTTAAGCCAAGGCGAACAACAACGTCATCGGTTGCTTCAAGCGCTAAGTTAACTGCTGGTAAAAAGTTATTGTACTCGTTTTCGATTTGTACCGTTTCACCTTGAATAAAGCCTTCAGAGGTTGTGGTTGTTTTCACATAACGCACACCGTAATTAGCACGAAGTAACATGTCGGCAATTTCATAGCTCGTATCAAGCTCAAGGTACATGGCCGATGTTTCTTCGCCTACTTGCCAGCTTTGTGCAGAACGCGGTGTCCAAACAACATCTAACAGTTGGCTATTAATGGCGTCAAAGTCAGCAACAAGGAAGGGGTCAAGAGGGCCATCAAAGCCACTTCCGAAATCGTCTACCGGCATCATTTCAGCAAAACCTACAGCCGAATCTTGATCTGGGAAGCCATTTATTTGCTCTTCACTATAAGTGACGACACGGTCGTTGTAGGCAAAGCCCGCCTTAATCGTGACTTCATCACCTAAGTATGTCGCATCAAATTTGACTGTGTCGTTTTCACGCAATACATCAGTGGCACGTAAACGACCATCGCTAAGGTTGTAATTACTTGCGTCATTAACGTCATAACCGTAGGTCACTTCAGGCGCGTTGCTGTTGTTGCTAAAATCAAAGCCGTAGCTTGTTTCTTCCAACAGCGTCATATTGTAGCGATATTGCTCTGAACGTGCGTCAGACTCTGCAGTGCCAGCCATCATGTCAAGTTTCAGGTTTTCACCAATAAACCACTCGCCAGAAATAACAAATTGGCTAAAGTCAGTGGTAGATTCCTGTAAACGGCTCTCGATACGCGATTTGATACCGTCGTAAGTACCAGCCAATACCTGTTGACCATTAGGATGAACAGTAATAGAGGTTGGCGTAATTTCTTCAAATGTACTTCTGAACATATGGAAGAAGTTATACATGGTACGGGTGTTATCAAGCTTGGACACTAAACCGTCTAACGTTAGTGTGAAGTTGTCTGTTGCAGCCCACTGAATTGAACCGGTGAAACCCACACGCTCTTGATCATTACCGAAGTAGTCAGGTCTAGGCAGACGAGGGGTCCACAAACAGTTGATAGGATCTACCGATTCACCCTCATACTGACAATCGTCTACATCAGGCGTGCCGGTAACAACAGTGTTAGATGTATCGCCGTAAATGCCACCGCCATCGCGAACCGGTGTAGTCCAACGAACGGTACCAAAGCCTTCCTGTCTTACTGTGCGCTCAGAGAACGCAGCCGAGAAAAGTACACCAACTTTGTCGTCAGCAAAGCGATTGCTGATCATGAATGCTGCACGAGGGTCAGTCTCTTCAGTGATACTGTTATAGCCGCCTTGAAGAGATGAAACGAATTTGAAACCGTCGTAATCGAAGGGCTTTGCTGAGTACAGATCAACTGTACCTGCAATACCGCCTTCCTCCATTGAAGCTGTAGGAGACTTTTGAATATCGACACGATTAAATAATTCAGAAGCAAAAATATTAAAGTCGAAGCCGCGGCCGCCGTTTACGCCGCCACCTGAATCTGTCCCGTCTGTACTAGCTGGTACTTCCATGCCGTTAAGTGTTGTGCGGGTAAACGAAGGGCTTAAACCACGTAAGGTAATTTGACGCCCTTCCCCACCTTCACGAGAAATCGCTACACCGGGTACACGTTGAATAGACTCTGCAATGTTTAAGTCCGGGAATTTACCAATGTCTTGCGCAACAATTGATTCTTTGCTGTTTACTGACGTTCGCTTTTCCATCAGTGATTTATTAAGTGAGCCACGAAAGCCTGATACTTCGATGACTTCCATATTTTGCGCTTCGGTTTCACTGGTTTGTTCGTCTGTGGCTTCTTGCGCATGAATGTGTGCGCCTGACAACGCTAGCGTAACAAGAACAGCGAGTTGCTTTTTCTTTGGTAACATTGTTGTTTCTCCGGTTTTTATATTTATAAGAGACGCGCATACTGACTAACGATAAAAATGCCTGTGAAGCGTGTATAAACTCTTTAAGTTTACACAATTTAAACATTTTTCGTATTTAATCATCTCACTTCCTTTTATGCCACCGGATAACATTTCGGTATGAAATACCGCCTATGTTTTACATTTATCCAATAGCACGTCTTGGCTGTTAAGGAAGCGAAAACGCGTCAAATCTAATTCATTCTCTACAGTGATTTCGTCAATCACCGAAACCTTGAATAAGAAGAGTTGCAGGGTACAGCTGTATATTTTAATTAGAGCAAAACTTCTCTTCGGCAATAATGTAAACCCCGAAAACAACACTCAAGCTTTACATTTGGTTTACATCCTAAACAGTTATGCTACCGGTGGCAACAATTTTGTTGAAAAAATTTACAATAAGTAGAAATTTGATATGCAATGATGAAAGAAGAAGAGACTATAGAAACCAACCAAAGCAGAATAAACGCTTTAATTAAAACATTTAAATACAGTTATTTACGTCACATTGAACACTTTTTAGATGCGTAAAATAAAAGTTAAAAAATGTAAATAAATCCGTTGACATATGAGCAAATAAAAACCATTATGCTACCGGTAGCACAGAGTGTATTTACAATGTTATAAAAATAAGGGTTTGTTATGCTAAAAGGTATTCTACGCGCAGCTTCCGTTGTAGCTTGCACGGCGTTTGTTTCTTCCGCTGCTAATGCAAATGATTGGGTACAAATGCCTCTCGACAACACACAATCATGGTCTATGAGAATGATAGAGTCTGAGATGGTGCGTTTCCCAGAAGCTTGGCAAATCGATTGGGATGAGAAGCCACAATGGGATTACGTTCACGGTCTCAACCTTCTTGCCATAACAGAAGTCTATCAAGAGACTAAAGATCCCCGTCTCCTGTCTTATGTAAAAGGTTACTACGACATGTTGGTTCAACAAGACGGAAGTATCAAAACCTATGATATCAATAAGTTTAATATTGATATGGTTAACCCTGGTAAAGTGCTGTTTTTCCTCTATGAAGAAACCGGCAACCCTAAGTACAAAAAAGCCGCTGACCTACTTAGAACGCAGCTTACTACTCACCCACGTACCGAGCAAGGTGGCTTTTGGCATAAGAAACGCTATCCAGACCAAATGTGGCTTGATGGTCTATACATGGGGGCTCCCTTCTACGCTGAATACATTGTTAAGTACGGCGATATGAAAGAGCTAGACGATGTATTTTTGCAATTTGAACTCATTGAAGAGCACCTTTACGACGAAAAAACAGGCCTCCCCTTACATGGCTGGGACGCATCTAAAAAGCAAAAGTGGGCTGATAAAGAAACAGGTCTTTCTCAACATCACTGGTCACGTTCGCTAGGTTGGTATGCTATGGCAATGGTGGATGTGCTAGAAGTTGTTCCTGCCGAACACCCAAAAACACCGTGGCTACAAGGGCGCTTTAAAGCGTTTATCGACGCTACGCTTACCTATCAACATAATTCAGGCACCTGGTATCAGGTTACTGACTTGGGAAGCCGTGAAGGAAACTACCTTGAAGCATCAGGTACAGCAATGTTGACCTACGCTATGGCTAAAGGTGCAAGCCTTAAGTTTCTTCCTGAGGAATACAAAGCTCACGCAGAAAAAGGGTTTGCTGGACTTCTTGATCAAATGATTTCGGTTAATCCAGAAACTAACGTTATCAGCCTTGAGCAAGTTTGCGCTGTTGCTGGTCTTGGTGGAAATCCATATAGAGATGGTTCATTCGACTACTACATGAGTGAGCCAATCAGAGCAAACGACGCGAAAGGTGTAGGCCCATTCATTCTGGCTGCACATTATTTGAATAAGTAAAAAGCGCTAAATTATAAATAAAAGGGGTATATGATGGTCCGACCTAACTCACCGAATGCCAGACGTCACTTCTTAAAGTCTGGTCTCGCCACCACTGTTGCAGCTTCTGGGATGGCTGTAGGTGTTCCTACATTCCTATCCGGATGTGCAAATGTGACCGAAACGGGAAGGACTCAACGCCAGTGGGACGCCGAAGCAAACCTTATTAAAGGGATGATAAAGCGCCCCACCTTTGCAAAGCGCGAAGCTAATGTTACCGACTTTTTAAATGAAAATGGCAGTGACTTTAAGCAAGCGTTACATGCAGCTATCGACCAAGTCGCACGCCAAGGTGGTGGCAAAGTGGTTGTGCCAAAAGGCGACTGGCTATGCACCGGCCCAATTCACTTACAGTCGAATATAAACTTGCATATTGAGGCAGGCGCAACAATTCGATTTTCTACCAATCCTGATGATTACAAACCATACGTTTTTACTCGCTGGGAAGGTATGGAGTTAATGGGTTACTCCCCTCTTATTTATGCTTTTGAGCAAACTAATATCGCAATTACCGGCAAAGGTACGCTTGACGGTAGCGCGGCGAAAGACAACTGGTGGCCATGGAAAGGTAAGTGGAAGGCTTCAACATGGGGTGATGATCCGGTTGAGAACCAAAAATATACCAGAGACACGCTGCAAGTAATGGTAGAAAACGGGACACCCGTTAGTGACCGCGTTTTTGAAAATAATTACCTGCGCCCTCCGTTTATACAACCTTACCGCTGTGAAAATGTACTTATCGAGGGTGTTACCATCCTGCGCTCTCCATTTTGGTTAGTTAACCCTGTGCTTTGCAAGAACGTCACCGTTAACGACGTGTACTGTAAAAGTTTCGGCCCAAATTCGGACGGGTGCGACCCTGAAAGCTGCACGAACGTTCTTATCTCTAACTGTACATTTGATACAGGGGACGATTGCATTGCCATTAAATCTGGACGCAATGCAGACGGCAGAAGGGTCAACGTTCCCTGCAGTAATATCGTCATAGAACATTGCGAGATGAAGGCTGGCCATGGCGGTGTTGTAATCGGCAGTGAAATATCCGGCGGTGTAGAGAATCTCTATGCTCAGCATTGCACCATGAGTAGCCCTGATTTAGACCGCGGCATTAGAATTAAAACCAACAGTATTCGGGGTGGTCACCTAAAAAATCTAAACTATCGCAATATCGATATTGGGACGGTGAAAGACGCTGTTGTCGTGAATTTCTTCTACGAAGAAGGTGATGCCGGTAACTTCCCTCCACTACTGGAAGATATCACTATAGAGAACTTAAACGTTGCGTCAGCTAACCGGGCCTTTGTGCTTCGCGGGTATGACCATACGCCTATTTCTGGGTTGACGTTGAATAACATAACGATAAAACGTGCGCTTAAAGATGCCGTTATCGAAAACGTAGCGCATCTTTCAATAAACAATGTGTTTATTAATAGCCAACCATTTAACAAGCACGGGCTGTAGAAGAATAAATACTATGGAATTTAATAAAGCACGTGTCAGTCTTAGTTTAGCCTTTGTGTTGCTGGCAGGTATACTTTTCAGTGGATTAAGCGCGGCAATGCCAGCAACGACGGATGTAGTGGTAGCTAAATCACATGACAGTGACGATGACAGTGACGTAAGTAAGGGCGCTTTACCTCATTTTAACTCTGTGTCCCAAGCTGTTGCTTATATCGCGTCTCACAAGCCACAAAAAGATAAAGTATGGACCGTCTTTATTAGCGAAGGCATTTATCGAGAGCGTGTCGTCATAAACGTTGATAATGTTCACTTTGTGGGCCAGTCGCAAGAAACAACGACTATCGTTTTCAATCGGTATGCAGGTCAACAAGTCGCAGAGAATTCTCAAGAAAAATGGGGAACTCGTCGCACTGCCACTGTGGAGATTTTAGGTGATAATATCACTCTGGAAAATATCACTATCACCAATGATTTTGATTATCCCGGTAACGAGGTCAAAGCAAAAGACGACCCTACTCGATTATCAGGTACGCAGGCAGTAGCGCTTAAAACCGATGTGAACTCAGATCGCACTTACCTTAAAAATGTCGCACTCTGGGGTTACCAAGATACCCTCTATTTAAAAGGTGACCGCGCTCTGATTGAAGGCGGAACAATAGCAGGACATATTGACTTTATTTTTGGTGAGGGCACCGCGTTTTTTGAAAGCGTTTCTATTGTTTCCCGTACACGTTTTTCTGGCGGTGATAGCGAAGGACTAACAGGCTACATCACCGCCCCAAGCACTCATTTACAGCGTCCTTATGGGTTAACGTTCAATAACTGTAGGCTTGAAAGAGAACACGGCGTTCCAAATGAAAGCGTGGCACTGGGAAGGCCTTGGCATCCTACAACCACCTTTTCAGATGGCCGATATGCAAACCCTTACGCTGTAGGTAAAACCACGTTTATCAACACCTATATGGCAGGTCATATCATCCAAAAGCGCTGGACTACTATGGGTGGAACTACGCCATCAGGTACAAAGAGACCATTTAATCCCCATACAGAAGCAAGATTTTCCGAGTACCAATCTCATGGAGAAGGTGCACCTAAAGCAGTCTCCTCACCAGCAATAAACTCTCATTTTCTGAATGATAAAAACGCGGCTTTTTACACTAAAGAGGCGGTATTGCGAGGCTGGGTGCCTAATAACATCCCGAAAGATATTAAATAGAGCAACATAAGCGTAAGTAAATTGCTCGGCACATTGCGTAACCACTTGGTATCTATTATCTTTTAGTTATCACTGTGCCACTACTACCCTTATGTCTATACGTGTTCGTTATATCGTTGCGTTATTGCTAACCGCTACACTCGTCACTCTTTCTTTTATTGTTCTGTACGAATTAATCAGTGATCAGAAGAAAGATGCTGAAATTATCAATATCGCGGGTCAGCAACGCATGCTTTCACAGCGTATTGCGTTGCTCACCTCTACACCAAACATTTGCGAAGACAGTGAAGAGCAAAGGTATTTGGCGCAATCGTTAGCACGTTTCAAACAAAATCATCAACAGCTTGTGTCACTCGATAACCTTCCCGCCTCTATCTCTAATACTTACTTTAACGAAGGCCAGCTCGACAACAAAGTAAACCGATACATACAAAGCGCCGATCAAATTTTAGATGCAGCACAGTGTCAGCCCACTACGCTTTTAGATATTCAAGCGCTGACATCGCTATTACAACAGCTTGATTATGTCGTCGCGCGGTTCGAGCAAGACGCCACTGCTAGAGTAGATGTGGTTCTTTCGATTGAAGTTTACTTATGGCTAGCCACACTCGCTCTATTATGTATCGAGGCAGCATTCATCTTTTCCCCTATGGAGCGCACCGTTAAACGGTCATTTGCCAAACTAACGAGCTTGAAAGAGCAAGCGGAAAGTTCGGCTGATGAGGCTCGTAGAGCAAGCAAAGCAAAATCAGAGTTTCTTTCAAGCATGAGTCACGAACTTCGCACACCAATGAACGGCCTGTTTGGCATGATCGAGTTGGCCATAGACAACCCTGACAAAAGCAACATTTACCTTAAAAAAGCCAAAACTGCTGGTAGGCAACTCCTTGTGTTAATCAACGATATTCTCGATATATCAAAAATTGAAGCAGGCAAAATCAAAATTGAACAGGCGCCAGTCGACCTATTACAAGTCTTGGACGATGTGGTGTCGTTACAGCGGGTTTACTGCCAAAGAAAAGGCCTTGAATTTCATTACTTAAAAGACCCTGACTTACCTCACGTCATTAAAGGCGATATCACTCGTATTTCGCAAATTCTGCACAACTTGTTAAGTAATGCAATTAAGTTTACTGAACAAGGTTCTGTCACGTTAAAGGTCACCTATACCAAACGCCCAAACGGCAATTATTTAAGCTTCGATGTTATTGATACCGGCATTGGTATCGAGTCATCTAAGCTTGATAATATCTTTAAGAAATTTGAGCAAGCCGACCAATCCACCACCCGTGAGTACGGGGGCACAGGGCTAGGGTTAAGTATTGCGAAGCAGTTGGCGAAACTCATGCTCGGCGACATCAATGTAACCTCATTTGTAGGCCAAGGAAGCACCTTCAGTTTTACCATGGCAGCGGAAGAATCTCAGCTGCCTGACATTAACGTTGAACCCAGTGCTAATTTGCGCTGTGCGATAGTTGATGACTTACAAACCAGCCGCGAATATTTTGAGCATGTCGTTACCTCCATGTCGATTGTGCCCCAAAGTTATGATAGTGCAAAAGCCTACCTATCAGACAGCCCACTGGCTTTCGACGTTATTATTCTTGATTTGTCTATGCCAGAGATGAGCGGGGTCGATTTGCTAGAACAGTTGAAGGCGATGAACCCAGATAAATTTCCTAAAATCATTCTTATCTCTGCTGAACTGGAACGACTAGAAGATGAAAATGATGTTTCTGAACTTATCTGGCGTACGCATGCTAAGCCCATTAATCGTCGAGAACTTGAGCATGATTTAGGAAGGTTAATTGAGACAAAACCCGTATCTCATAATGATGTTAAAGAAGGCAATAAGAAGAAACGCATACTGCTAGCTGAAGACAACGAAATCAATGCCGAAATCGTGAAGACTATATTGCAGTCAGAAGGCTATAAGTTCCTACATGTTAAGAACGGAAAAGATGCCGTAGATGTGGGCAAGCGACATCAATTCGACCTTATTTTGATGGACTGCAATATGCCCGCCATGGGAGGAATTGAGGCATCAACAATATTACGCAAAGCATTGGAGGTTGATACACCAATTGTTGCGCTCACTGCAAACGCTTTCGCAGAAGACAAAGAAGAGTGCTTGGCTGCCGGCATGACTGACTTTTTAGCCAAGCCTTTAGACAAAGACACGCTACTGGTTTGTATCAAGAAATATATCGGTTAGCTGCATGTACTAACACTCAACAAGGAGCTGTTTGGCAGGCCACTTCCACATTTTATACGGTATAGGGTTCTTGCTCTGCAATGTACCCTGGCGCGATGGCTAAATTGTCGGTATTCGCAAGGCTCTGCTGATTCCTAAGCCAAAGTTGATACTCTCCGGTACGTAAGCTTGCATGTTTTGTACAATCAACATTCCAACGTCTAAGCAGGTATCCCGCCATGGCAGCCCGTACTTCCAATGTAAGCACGCCTTCTTCCATGGCGTAATCAAGCTCTATTGCGGTGGCATATTTAATATTCTTAGGATGCGGCACAATTTCAAGTGAGATAAGTCTTCCCCACTCTTCATCACAATCTATGCATTCATGGATTTCAGGTTCTGCTTTAACCGTTACCTTACTAATTCGAGTTAGCACAAAATCTCTAAAACTTTGTGATTTTCTGTCGAATGCGCGAACATGCCAGCGTTGACCATTATCAACAATACTATGAGGCACTAACTCTCTTGCACCACTGCCGCTTGAAAGCGACGTATAGATTACGCTCATCGCCTTTTTGTTCACGATGGCTTGTACCACTTTCGCCACCACAAAAATATCAGGAATATTAAGTGAAGATGCACTTTCAACAGGGAAATGTATGTCACCGATCGCATCAAATCCATCTGATATGTCGTTGGCAAGCTTCACAAGGGTTCGCTTTGCATCGTGTTCAAAAACCGGAATAAAGCTTTCTGTTTGAAAGTAACGTTTTTCCCTTGGATCGTAGACTAAGTTATCAGGGGCGAGCTCTTTGTATAGTGTAAAGTCACGAGAACCAGCCGATAGTCCCACTTCAAAGCGATTTATTAAGTCTTGGCGATGGATAGCCCCTTTAAACAAAAGGCAGAAGTCGATATACGCCAGTCGTTGGCGTTGAGAAAAAGAAATGGTTTCTAACATGGTGCGCACTTATTGTATTTTTATTCAGTGTGGTTTATTTAAAGCCGTATGTAAATAGCAATAGAAATAAAAAAGCCCAGCACGCGGCTGGGCTTAAACTTTTAGCCATTAAGGTTTATGACTTCACACGTTTGCGGGCGAAAAACATACCACCTAAAGCCAGAAGCGATAGCGCGAAGGTACCTGGTGCAGGTACTTCTGCAATACTGAAACTTGCGCTACTCACCTGTATAGGCGTCAGCTGCCCCCCTTGAGTGCCTTGAAAAATGTAAGAACCTGACAACCCATCAATTGTAATGTCACCAACAGACTGTGCGATAAATTGCACGGTGTATAAACCAATCACTGGTGTCTGCAGTTGATAGAACAAATCAATTTGTTCCAAGTAAGCTAGTGAACCTATCTCTAAAATTCCCCCCGGTAGAAAAGGAGGTAGAAACATCTCTAACACTGGGTTCCCCAAGCTGCTAACTGAGCCAAAAGGATTTAACGTAGAAGCGCCAATAAAACTCAAGAGCGAATCGTTAAAACCAATTGTCGTGTTATATACATCAAACGGTTGAGGAAACGGTACGATACCTAAAAAAGCATCTTCATTAGAAAAGCTTACCGTCGCCGTGATAGTTTCTCCTACTTGATAAATTGATTTATCCGTAGAGATTTCAATTATTGCGGCATTTGCATTAAAAGTAGCAATTGCCAATACCATTAAAATAATTTTTTTCATTTTCTTTCCAACTACTGAACTGCACATGCGGTACGTGTACACATAGACATTAACGCGTATAAATCGTAGATATTTAATCTGCCGTCATTGTTAAAGTCGTGCTCTTCAACCGTCGCTTGACGTTGCAGAAGCAAGGTGTAGAACGCCACAATATCGGTGTTGTCTATGTCACTATCGCCATCAAAATCACCAATTACTGGCTCCGGCTCACTCGTTTCAGGGAAATCCAGCACAACAATTACTGGATCGTGATCTGACGAACGATAAGCATCAGCCCCGTAATAGCTAGAAAGCTGTGTTTCTGACTTATATTCAACGTTGTAGTCGAAGACACGAGGCTCATCGGCATTGATATGCCAAACCGTTGCGTCTGCCACATACTCAGTCAAAGTTGAGCTTGATAGCGCGTGATCTAAGTAGCCCATTTCGCCGCCAAAGCTATAAGAATAAGCACTTTCGCCGTGGAAGAGGTTCACCAAGTTGCTGAAACCAGCGTCTTCGAGAGCAAGAATTGGATCTTCTTTCGCATAAGCATTTAGGTCACCCATTACGATTACTCGGTCAGACAAACCTTCACTGTTTTGCACAAGCGCTGTCAGCCCTAGCGCAGCTTGGGTACGTAGCTCGTTCCAGCAGCCTTGTCCATCACCCAAATCAGCATCATTACCTGTTGCACTGCCACAGCTTCCTTTTGATTTGAAATGATTTACCGCGAGCGTAAACGCTTCGCTGTTACTATTTACGCTAAAGGTTTGTAACAGCGGCTGGCGGTTACCGTAGTCAAAAGGAGCTTCAGAGGAAGTAACCGCTGCGCCTTGTGGTGTAACCGTTGCAGGCTTATAAATAATACCTACCGCAATTTCATCACCACCAAGTAATGATTCAAGTGCTACATAGCTATACACGTCACTACCAAGTTCAGCATTTACGCTATTTACTAGAGAAGCAATGGCAGAATCACTCCCGTATCCATCGTTTTCGATTTCTACTAAGCCAAGTACATCTGCGTCCATCGCAACGATGGCTGCTACTGTCTTCGCTTGCTGGCGGGCAAATTCATCTTCTGAGTCTGCACCACGAGAGGTAGGGAAGTTCGGACCATTAAAGTAGTTAAGCACGTTAAAGCTAGCCACTTTGACATCGCCTTGTACGTCTAACTGAGGCACATCTGTTCTTGGGTTTGTGCGTACAGTTTGAAGAGCGCCAACTGGAATTAAGTTGTAAGCACCAAATGCGTAGTGCATTACACCTTCCAGGCCTTCTACACTGTCGCCTAAACGCAGAGGATTCGCATGAGATAAACCTCCAACTGGGAAAGGAATATCGTCAGCATTTTGTGCGCTTGAGCCATCATCAACCAACAATGTGTTGCGTGCATTCGCTTCAGCCAAGGCAATAGCTTCACTTGAACCCGCGGCATATTGGTTTGTAGGAATCATCAGGCGGCCTGATGACACATTGAATTGCCCATATCGACCAAGATTGTAAACGTCTGTCACGTTCAAAGTTTGCTGGAATTGAACCTGCATACCTTCAAGTGACTCTAGGTTAACACTCTCGTCAAATGGCATTTCAATGCTTGTCGTTAGTATATCAGCACCTGCACCTAGCGTTTCAGCATTGGCGCTTAGTACAATTTCTGTAATGCCATTGTATTCAGCCACTGCACCGCTAACACGCACAGCATCACCAACAGATGGGTATTCAGTGAAGGTTGTCGAATAGGCAAATACACCTTCAGACGTCGCAGCATTGCCATCAGAGTCGGCGGCTTCTTCTTGAATAAAGAATCCGTTCATTTCCGGCACAACTTTAGTCACTACTGCCTCAATAACAACGTCATTGCCTGTAAGTGGCGAGGTATCGCCTTCGCCTTGGATAGCGCTAATTAAGACTACTTCACCAACTGGGTCAGTTGGGTCGGTCGGGTCAGTTGGATCCGTAGGCTCGCTAACAGATCCATTGTGCGAACCAAAATTGTTAAGCGTATCTTTTGGTAGGCTATCCCATTCGTCAAGGGTAAACGCTGGGTTGCGGTTAGGGTTGCCTGCCGTTACTGAAATCTTGCGTACCAAAGTAACGTCTTTACCCCAGTTAGTTTTAACGCCGTACGTACCTAGAGCATCAACAACCTGACCGTTAGCGACGAGCTCAATGTAGTCATCGCCATTGAAATTAATCACGAAGCTGCTAATCGTTGAGCCGGCAGTTAACAGTGCATCTGCACTTCCGTGAGCGAATGTTGCTACGCCACCTGCTGGGATTGTGCCTTCAAGTGCTAACACTTTACGGTCAGCATCTGCGGTCTCACCATTGGAGAGTAAAACTAACTCATAACCCGCTAGACTTACCGGTTGTGTCGAGCTATTGAAAAGCTCTATACCTTTATTGAAACCGCCACCTTCGATGTATTCTGAAATGTAAATACTGCTGGTAGAAGGTGTTGTGTCACCGCCGGTATCACCACCTGTGTCGCCGCCGGTATCACCACCCGTGTCACCGCCAGTATCGCCACCCGTGTCACCGCCAGTATCACCACCTGTACCATCACAACTCTCGTTGAAGATAAGTGAAGCAAGTTCAGGTTTGTCAATAAACGGATTTCGGTTTCCTTGGAATTCATAAACGCGCTCGTTACGACGACGTTCGAAATCATCCACTGGATCACTTTCATGCCATTGAAGCAATACGCAAAGCTTACCAAACGCGGCTTCGCTAGTAGAGGTAAGGCGATTTACTAACACTAAGTCGTCTTCGGTATCACCAGCTGTATTGCCATCGTAACGCACGTCCATGTATAGCATTGAGCGTGCTACATCACCTTTTACTGCGTCACGAGGCTCAAAAGAGTCACCATCAACTCGGTTTAACGGAGCTTCAGAAAGCGTGCTACCACTAAAATCAAAATCTAAGTTGCCGCGTGAGCTATTTACAGAAATATCGGTAGGACGCAGGTGCAGAATATCGCTGTATGCCGTTAGGCTTGAGCTAGGAAAACCATGGCTCTTAGCCCAAACATGTTCGCGATTCCAATTGTCTGGGTTGGTGCTTTGACTACCGCTACCGTTGGTAAACTTGCCTTGTGATATGCCTTTGTAGAACAAGATAACGTTATCGGTGTTAGCAGGATCTTCATCAGTGTAAGTGAGTGCTGTCCACACTTCTGAGTAAGAAAGCGTACGATGACCATTTTCAATGATGTTATGCGCCGTGTCTTTTAACGTTTGCGCACTTTCACCGTTTGCAATAGCTGTGTCGAGAGCTGCGTAATAGTCAGATGCAACAAAGTCGCTGGCTAGGTTAACTGCTTCCAAATCAGGGCAGTTAAAACAAGTATCACTTAAGAAAAGAAGTTCATTTGAAGGTTCACCGCCGTCGTCAGGGTTACCGCCAGTATCCCCACCATCGGTAGTTCCATTTCCACTTACTGAAATACTGTCTAAATTGAGATATTCGGTACCCGAGTTGTTAGCCATGGCTACTTTCAGTTCTAAAGTGCTTCCGCTACCTATCGTTTCGGTCAGTGTTGCAGAACCAAAGTCTTCCTGTACCGTATTCGTTGCCCCTTCTGAAAGCGTAATAAGCTCGAATGCGCCACCATCTAATGAGTAAAATACATCGATGTAGTCTGTCGACTCAAAATTTCCACTTTGAGAAAGCACGGCATTTATGGTGATATCACCGGCACCAGATATATCGATAGACTCGCTCAACCAGACTACTTCACCGTCAGTATCACGTGCTTGCATTGCGCCGCTTTCAACACGGAACCAGTCTGAAGTGGCACTTAGCTCACTCGCTGACACGTCTACTGACCAACGATCAACACCTTCAAGGTCAACAATTGCTCCCGCAGGGTCTGAGCCAGTTGCGCCCTTGCCTTGCAGTTCATTTGCTTCGAAGTCTTCTTGCCATACTGTATCTGCAGAGGCATTAATAGAAACAACGCCTAACGACAATGCACCCGCCAACAACGCGTTGACTACTTTAGCTGATTTCCTCAGCTTATACTTTTGTGTGTTACCCTCATGAATCATTTTGCTTTCCGCTTTTTTGTATAAGGAAGGTATAAATTCTTATACATACGTATATACAGCAAGCACTTAATAAAAATAATAATATAAACGTCACAAACTTTAAAAATCAGAAACTTAGACGTTTAAAATAAACTTACTTATTGATTAACTCTGCTGAACTTTGGTACAGGGAAAGTTGATTTGTCACAATGCGTAAATGTTTCAGCTTTGAAATATTTCAGTGACTCGCCGTGGTGCATGTTACAGTTTTATGCACAAAAAAAGAGCGCCTTGTGGGCGCTCTTTCAATCATAACTTTAGGATAAAAAGCGCTAAGAAAACGCCTTTTCGTTGTTGCCTATAACTGCTCGTTTAAGAAGGCGTTAAAGTCTGCCTGAAACGCAGATTTCAGCCGCATACACTGTTGAGACTCGTCCTGCATAATTTCGACACCGCGTGCCATTCCTTGATAAGTCTCGCTAATTGGCGCGTAGAACGCTTTGGCCATTTCTAAGTTTTCAGCCGAACAGGTTGTTGAAACAAATTCCGGCATTCTGCTTACATGGTAATCAGGCATTTTTGCTAGTAGCGCGTCTTTATTCTTACTAAGCCACTCATACAATAGCGTATGATCGTCTAAGTTACGTGCTACTCTCACCACCATATACATGGTATTTGCAGGCGTAATATCATCGGTAAGCGCTAAATCTAACATTTTAAAGACGGTCGCTTTGTCTTCAAAGTACATCGAATACACCAGCGTGCTTTTCACATTTGGCAACTGTGCTTTTTTAAATGCCTCTACAATTGTATTAAACCATGTGCCCTGCTCGCCTTGTTCACTATTTCGCGTAGCAATTTCAATTGCTGTACCGGCAATACCGGAAGGAACACTGCTAGTATCTGCAAGGTACTGTTTCGCTATCTTAACGCTTTGTTCAACAAGTTGCTCATTGTTCGAATGAGTACCCAGTAAGCTGTATAGCTGGTTACGCAGGCGAATGACATCTGCGTTATCCTGCTCACTTTGAGACAAGGTAAGCTTGTTTAACAAAGGCATATAATTTTGATTTAGAAGCTTTGCATATGCGGCTTTATTGTCTTCATTTACTAAATAACTAAACTCAGCTAACACGCCAACAGCCGCACGAATGACCGCAGGGTCATCATCTTTTGCCAAGCTATTAAGCACCTTCATCACGCTGTCTACACCTACTTGATCTGCGTTTAACAGCGCCTGGTAGTTGTATAGCACATTTTTCTTTTCACGCTTATTTAGCGCATCAATATTATTTAGCAGTGCGTTTAACTGAGCTGGTTCAATTGACCAACGGAAGTAACCTGTTGCATTGTCATTAGGGTACACCCAGTCTGCTTCAGCAAGCTGAGGTAAAACTGTGGTTTCTTTATCAATAAAAACCACTTCGTTTAGTATTTTTCCGTTTGATTGATAAGTCAGCTTTAATGGAACTGCCCATGTCTTATCTTCCACGGTAGCGCCAGCAAGGTGAAAACGGGACTGGGTTAATTTGCCATCTTTTGAAATATGAATAAGTGGGTAGCCCGGCTGTTCCAAGTAGGCTTTCATCATGGCGCTTAAGTTGAAATCGGACACTTCATCTAGAGCGCGCCACAAATCGTCTGCTACGGTATTACCCCAAGCATGGGAATTCATGTAGTTTTGAACGCCTTCACGAAACTTTTCTGTACCAATTAGCGATTCAATCATTTGTAAAATTGATTCACCTTTTGAGTAGTTCAAGCCCAACCCATCCATCACATCTGGCTGACTTTTCACTACCTTTTTAACAGGTTTCACCGTGGGACTAGCATCTGCACCAAATGCTCCCTCTTGTACTATGCGATCGGCGTAGTTCAACTCTGGATACAAGGTTTTCATGGTATGGCTTGCAGCCCAAGACGCAAACGCTTCGTTCAGCCATAGGTCATCCCACCACGCCATTGTTACCAAGTTGCCAAACCATTGGTGAGCAAGTTCATGCGCGATAACATTTAGCGGTCGTGAACGCTCTGTGACGCTTGGGTTATCTTCTAGCAGTAACAAACTATCGCGATAGGTAATTAAACCTACGTTTTCCATTGCACCGTGGGTAAAGTTTGGTACGGCAACAAAATCCATTTTTTTATAGGGGTACTTGATACCGAAAAAATCTTCTAGCGAGGCTAGGATTTCTGGGATGTGTTTGATAACAAATTTGGTTTTATCGGCATACCCTTTTGGAACGTATATTTTTCCTGGCACCGACAGCCCAGAAATTTCAGCACTATCAAAAGGCCCTACGGTATAGGCGATAAGATATGTCGGCATGGGCTTAGTTTTTTCAAACACTACGGTTTTGATCCCGTTTTCCACTGTCACCTTTTCAACAGGTGTATTACCCACAATTTCCTGATGTTCAGGAGAACTGATGGTCATTTGATAAGGAATTTTGAAGTTTGGCTCATCAAAACTTGGAAACGCTTTTCGCGCATGCATATCTTCAAACTGGGTAAATATATAGTTGGTCTCTTCAAAACGTGACAGATACATGCCATCTGAAGACGTGTTCACTTTCCCTTCAAACGTAATCTCTAATGTATACTTTCCAGGCGCAATCTCATCTTGCGATTCGCCCCAATTGATGTCGTATTCTCCAATCGTAACATTTAGAGGAAAGCTGCTGCTTCCAGACACTAAACGCGCAGACGTCACGGTCAAATCTTGCTGATAAAAGCCCACTTTCTTAGTTGGGGTTTTAACCGTTACGTCAATATTCGTTTTTCCAG
This sequence comes from Alteromonas sp. G4i35, assembly GCF_054960375.1. Classification (NCBI taxonomy): domain Bacteria; kingdom Pseudomonadati; phylum Pseudomonadota; class Gammaproteobacteria; order Alteromonadales; family Alteromonadaceae; genus Alteromonas; species Alteromonas sp. G4i35. Next base: position 121,584 of record NZ_JBHNZD010000012.1, read on the forward strand.
AATATGTAGGGTTGTCAGGGTCGATATTTAAGTGAATGTGTTGAAATGTGGGAGCGATTGTTGACGGTAAGCGGTATTCAACATCAGCAAGTGTCTTTTTCGCGGGTGATACGACTGCAGATGCAGTTTGCGCTTCTTGCGCCACTACTGCCGTTGTCGATAGCGATGTGAATGCAAAAACACTCGCAACCACACCAGCTAGTGTAGATAGTTGTTTCATTATGGTTTATCCATGTTATGGGAAAATCCCTATATTCATCCATGGGTAAGAATAAATATCAAAAAGGGCCTTAGCAATCTAAAGCCCTTTTGGCATTGGTTCAAATTGTTACTATTCATGTCAACCGCAAGAATTGTGCATTTCAGCGTACATTGACTCTGGCGAATTATCTTGTTTCTGCTTCGCTGCCTGCTGACAGCCAGATCGATTGAATAAGCCAGCAACTCTAGAAATGGTATCGTCGCAACTGCATTTGCATTTGCATTTGCTTAACTTGCTGAACTAAGGCTTCACAGTTATCTACCACTTCTTTTGCATAGGTAGTATTGGCATTGCCCACCTGTTGAATACTGCTTACCCCTTTATTCACATCGTTAGCAACTTCTGTTTGTCCTTCAGCCATTGTGGCAGCGTCTTGGTTTAACGTTGTGATGCGTGCAACAGCGTCAAGCGCCTGCTTTAACGAATCGCCAGCATGTTTTGTGGTGTCCACGGTTTTATAGGCGGTTTCTTTGTTTTGCTGCATTTTCTCAGAAGCCACGCGGCTACCTTGCTGAAGGCGTTCAATCATATTGCGAATTTCTTCCGTGGAAGACTGCGTTCTGCTTGCTAGCGAGCGGACTTCGTCAGCGACAACGGCAAAGCCACGTCCCTGCTCACCAGCGCGAGCCGCTTCAATAGCTGCATTAAGCGCAAGTAGATTCGTTTGTTCCGCGATATTCCTGATAACTTCCATTACACCGCTAATTTCTTCACTTGCCTGAGCCAACTCAGTGATAACCTGTACTGACGCGTCCACATCGCTTGCCTGAGACTGGATGTCTTTAATGGTTTGCGCCAAAACGCTTACGCTGTTTCGCGTATCTTGATCGGCAGCGTGTGCCGCTTCACTTGAACTGCGAATGGTTGACGACACCGTTTGTGCATTCTGCTGCATTAACGAAATGGCGTTATTAATTGACTCGGTTTCTCGGCTAAGTTGTGAAACGGTATCTTTGGATTGCAACGCTGTTGCATTTAACCTTTCTGACTTTGCTAGCATGTGGTCGGTGGCTTCGTCCACACTCTGCAACGTGTCTTGTAACTGGCTAAGAAGTCCATTAAACGCTCTTGCCATGGTACCAAACTCGTCGCTTCTTGATGCCTGAAAACGGAACGTTAAATCTCCCTCACCAGAAGACAAGTTGTTTACTACCCCAATGAATTCTTCAAGTGGCTTGCCAACAATATACTTAACGAGCAACCAAATGGTGATCAAAATTCCCACGCTCGCCAATACGATTTTAAGTACAACAACCAACACAGAGCTTCGAACCATTGCCGATTTTTCTGACGTCGACGCCACTAATATAATATCGTAACCCCAAGGCGAAAACGGTACCACTTCTACAACCCAGTCATCATTAGGTTGAAGGGCGTCGGCGACCTGTCGGTCATTCACATGTGCGGAATGCATGCGAATGTTACCTTTTGCATCACGAAGGGCAACAAAGCCTTCTTTTAGCACGTGACTTTGCTTAATGGCTTGCTCTAAGACGTTAAGGTCGGCTGAGTACCCCACATACCAAATGCCCACAACATCACCACTGCTGTTAAACATTGGCTCGTAACCTGTCAAATAAGGGCTACCCAAAATATCAACCGCACCGTAATACGCTTCCTGCTGATTAATCTTTTTAATCGCCTTGCCATCAGGGGCCAACTTAGTGCCAATTGCCCTCTCGCCATTTTTAATGACATTGGTACTCACGCGAATATAGTCGTCTCCTGTTTTACTAAAAAGCGTGGCGGTGCCTCCCATTACGCTTGTAAGGTTATCGACCAAATCGAATGTGTTAGCTTGTTCCGCATTGCCCAACCTTAGCTGCCGAGCCTGCGTATTTTTAACGGTAACAATATCGGTTTGATTGGGTTCACCGATTGCCTTACCTCGCTGTTTAAGCAACGCCATACTGCTTTTGACGCGTTCAAGCATGATAGAGTCAGTCACAGTAAGAATATTCACTAAACGATCGGCGGTGTTCTTCTTTTGCTCTTGAACAAGGGTTGAAACATTTGAGGAAGTGGTGATAACCGTTGCCACGGCAACAATTAAAGCGAACAAAGCGATAACAGCAGAAATAGAAAATAGAAACTTTCTTTGAATGGACATTTATCATCTCGATGTGTAGACGTTTAATACAAAGCCATTCCGTTGCGCTTTCTAACCTCGGCCTTTAATTTTTTACCAAACAGCACAACGGCTTGAGGCTGCAATCCCTTTATATTAATTTAGGCAAAAATTACGTAAGAGCAAATTATCCAAACGTTTATATTTAAAAAAAGTTGTCCAATTAACAACCGATTAGCAGTCTGTGCTACTTCATGGTCACCTTTGTGCCAACAATTTTCAGTGCAGGTGCACCTCGAATTAAGGCATTCCTTGCAAACTGTCCGTGACAAGAAGGGCAAACTCCTTCTTCATGAGTAAAGTCCTCAACTATTCTCTCTTTAAAGCATTTAACCAACGCGCCTTTGCCGCCTTTTCGATATTTAAATAGCTGGAACTTGCACTTGGAGCAATAAATTTGCACGGTTCTGACCGGCCCTTTTGCATTAGGTTTTGCCATAATTTCTCTTTGTATGTTTTAGGATCCTTCAAATTTCACCTTTTGTCGAAATGCGACAAATTGTAAATCTCGGTTATACTTTCGTGAGGGCGCGTCGCCCTTGGGTACAAACCACTAGCATGCTTGCCTCGATGTTAGCGAGTTAAGAACGAAGGTAATATCAATGAAGATAATTGCAGCCCTGTGCTTTTTAATGTCTGCGCCGATTTATGCCGGTACAGCCGTGATAATAAATGCCAATAACAATTCTGGGATCGATATCGATACCGTCAAGAAAATATATTTGGGGAAAGTAAAAGCATTTCCCGATGGAAGTCGCGCAATTCCCCTTACCTTCGAACAAGGTAATAATATCAGAGACGCTTTTAATAATAATGTGCTTGGAAAATCTGAATCACAATACTCCGCATTCTGGTCGAAGCTTGTGTTTACTGGCAGAGGCACCCCCCCTGAAATGATAGCAACTGAGGATGAGATGTTAAATCTTGTCGCGACCAACCCCAATACCATAGGTTTTGTGGATGAAGGTAAAGTTGATGGCACGGTAAAAGTTGTCGGTACATTTTAGGGCCTGCTGTTGTTTAATATTCAGCAAAGATCAACAAGCCTTGGTTATTTGAACTAATAACAATTGGCGACGCCTTGTCTAAATGCGTCGCCCTTTTTAGGCTTCTAGCTTCAATCAGGAAGTGTCGAAAGATAGTTAATGTTTGCAAAAGCCATTATGACATCTTTGGCGAAGTCGACTCTAGGATGACGTAGCGCTCCCTTTTTCCACACTAAATAAACATCATTTTCTGGGCCTGGCTTACCCAGCGCGACCAATTCGCCTTTTGCAATACCTTCTTTACATAAGTAGTCAGGCAAAACTGAATAGCCAATCCCCGCTTTGATAATACTACTTATTGCTCTTATATCCGGGCAAACAGCTGCGACAGGCGACTCACACGCGGCATTAAATACCTCCGAAAAGTATCGCCGAACAAGCGGTAACTGTTCATCATACGTCACTACTTTATGTTGGTTGAGTAGCGCTGCCGATATTTCTCTTTCTCCCAGCAACTTTCCCTGCACACGGTTCATCACTAAGATTAAACGCTCTTTATCCAACTTCTGATATTCATACATCGCGTCAGTGGGCTCAGAGGCAGTAATGGCAAGCTCCGCTACATCGTTCTCCAACAAATGATAAATATTACTTTTGTTGCCGGTATGGATCACTAAATTCACTTTATCGGCCTGAAGCAAGTTAGCGAGTGCAGGACCTGCCACCAGACTGAGGTACTCTGCAGGGCCTGCAAGGTGTAACGTGCCGTGATCGGTGGAAGCACGACTGCGAATAGAAGCCACTTTCTGCTCTAACGTATCAATGTGACTGGCGACCTGCAGCGCCAAGTCATCAGCGATAGCCGTTGGCTCAACGCCTCTCGCTTTTCTTATGAACAACTCTTTACCGACAATATTCTCCATGGCTTGTATGTGAGAAGTGACCGCTGGCTGAGACATATGAAGGCGAGCTGCAGCACGTGTAATGTTGCCGCTTCGATAAACTTCTACAAAGGTTTTTAACTGTGTTAAGTAAGACATAATTCCTACCCATCAGATTTTTGATGACTCATCACAATTTATCTGACTTCTCGATGTAAGCCAACCTCTCTATGATACACGCACTTTCTAATGCGACAGGAGCTGCACATGAAATCAGCATCATCAATTTTATCGCTCGCCATTATTGCGGGTTTATCACAGTCGGCCTATGCGGCAGACGTTAAAGGCGAAATACTTGTACTACTTTCAAGTGAAAATGTAATGCAACTTGCAGATGGCAAAACAGAGCCTACAGGCTACTACCTTAACGAGTTTGGTGTGCCGGCAAAAGCATTGGTAGACGCAGGCTACAAACTGGTATTGGCCACGCCAAAAGGCAATGCGCCATCTGTAGATAAAAAATCAGTAATACCGCAATACTTTGATGGCGGCGAATCGCAAATGCGAGACATTCAAACGTTTGTAGCGTCAATAGAAGGCATTGATGACACGCTGTCATTGAGCGAAGTGATTGGACAAGGTCTAGAAGAGTTTGAAGGCGTATTCATTCCAGGCGGTCATGCACCGCTTATCGACCTGGCAAACAATCCTCAAGTGGGTGAAATTTTGTCTCACTTTCACAGTGAAGGAAAACCTACTGCCGCTATCTGCCATGGTCCAATCGCCTTACTTTCTGGGCAATCTAACCCGCAGGCATTTGAACTGGCATTGAAATCCGGTGAGCAAGCCTCATCTGAGAGTTGGATTTATGATGGCTACAAAATGACAATTTTCTCCACACCGGAAGAAGCCTATTTTGAAAGCACGTTAAACGACGCAACGTTATTGTACTACCCAGCAGACGCCATGGCGCAAGCGGGTGGCAAGATGGAATTCAAAGAAATGTGGGCGCCCAATGTAGTAGTAGACCGTGAGCTTATTACAGGCCAAAACCCGTTTTCTGATGAACTGTTAGCTGAAAAGCTTTTACAACAGTTAAATTCACAATCTAATTAAGGACAGGCAACACTATGCTTAATTTTACGTTTAAAAATCAAACCGAAATTTTGTTCGGCAAGGGGCAACTAAGTGAAGTGTCTTCACGTTTGCCGAAACAAGCAAAAGTCCTCTTCCTCTACGGTGGCGGCTCAATTAAGAAAAATGGTATTTACGATAAAGTAACGACTGCACTAGCAGGTGCTGAAGTCATTGAATTTCAGGGTGTTGAACCAAACCCAGAATTTGAAACACTGATGAAAGCTGTGAATGTCGCCCGTGAAAATGACGTGAACTTCATTCTTGCGGTTGGCGGTGGAAGTGTTATTGATGGCGCGAAATTTGTCGCTGCTGCCGTTAACTTTGCAGGCGATCCGTGGGACATACTTGTTAAAGGTGCAGCATTTGAAAATCCATTACCTATTGGCGCAGTACTTACTTTACCTGCGACAGGGTCTGAGAGTAACGGTAACTCGGTAGTAAACAGAAAAGAGACGTCGCAAAAACGCGCGTTTTCTTCTGAAACAGTTCAGCCTGTTTTTGCCGTACTTGATCCTGAGTTCACCTATTCACTACCACCACGTCAAGTATCGAACGGCGTGGTTGATGCTTTTGTTCACGTGATTGAGCAATACCTTACCTACCCTGTAAACGCACCGCTTCAAGACCGCTTTGCAGAAGGAATTTTACAAACCTTAGTTCAAGAAGGTCCTAAAGCGTTAGTGACGCCTGAAGATTACGATGTGCGTGCAAACGTAATGTGGTCAGCAACAATGGCGCTTAACGGATTAATCGGCAAAGGTGTACCGCAAGACTGGGGCACACATATGATAGGTCACGAACTTACTGCGTTACACGGTTTGGATCACGCCGTGACCCTAGCAATTGTTCTACCGTCGTTAATGTTCGTGCAGCGTGACAAAAAGCAGGAAAAAATTCTGCAGCTAGGTGAGCGCGTGTTTGGCATTCAGGAAGATGACAAAGAAAAGGCCATCGACTTAACCATAAAAGCGGTTCAGGACTTTTTTGAAACTATGCAGGTTAAAACCCGCCTGTCAGACCACAACATTGAAAAGTCTGCCATTGATGGGCTAATCGAGAACCTTGAACGCAACGGCTTAACAGCGCTTGGCGAGCATGGTGACATCGACCTTGCTAAAGCCCGTGAAATTCTAACTCTTGCGGCATAATCCCTGGGTTTAAAAGCACTCAGCCTTCGCTGAGTGCTTTTTGTGTTTATTTCAAGAAGAGAGAAATAATGACTGCATTATTTGAACAATTTTCGTTAAAAGACGTGACGCTTCGCAATCGTATTGCTGTGCCTCCTATGTGCCAATACTCTGCAGAAGATGGGTTTACAAACCAGTGGCATGAAGCAAACTACCAGTCATTTGCCCGAGGCGGTGCTGGATTGGTTATTGTTGAGGCAACCGCCGTCTCGCCAGAAGGACGCATCACGCCAAATTGCTTAGGTATTTGGAAAGATGAACACGTTAGTGGCTTAAAAAATGTTGCTGATCGTATAAAAAGCCAAGGCGCTGTTGCTGGAATTCAAATTGCACATGCCGGGCGCAAAGCGAGTGCTAACCGCCCTTGGGAAGGCGATGACCACATTCAGCCAAGCGAAGAAAAAGGGTGGCAACCTATTGGACCTTCGGCAGAAGCCTTTGGGGCACACTTACCTGTTACGCCTACAGAAATGACCAAAGCCGATATTGAGCGCGTTAAGAGTGACTTTGTGAAAGGTGCCCAGCGCGCGCTTGAAGCTGGATTCGAGTGGCTTGAACTGCATTTTGCCCACGGTTATTTGGCTCAAAGCTTTTTCTCGAAGCACGCCAATAAGCGTACCGACGAATACGGCGGAAATGCGCAAGGCCGTGGTCGATTCTTACTTGAAACACTGAGCGCAGTGCGTGCAGTTTGGCCTGAAAACCTACCGCTTACCGTGCGCTTTGGCGTTATCGAATACGATGGTGATGACGAACAGACGTTGAGCGAGTCTATCGAACTTGTAAAACAGTTCAAAGAAATTGGTACTGATTTCGTTAGCGTTAGCGTTGGCTTTAACACGCCTGATGCGAATATTCCTTGGGGCCCGGCTTTCCTTGCTCCAATTGCTAAAAAGGTACGTGATGAAGCCGGGATCCCAGTTGCTACAGCTTGGGGAGTAGACACACCAGAGCTCGCCAACGATACCATTGAAAACCAACAACTTGACGTTGTTATGGTAGGTAGAATGCATCTTACTAACCCACACTGGTCTTACTTTGCAGCGAAAAAGCTAGGCGTTGAAAAACCATCTTGGGTAATGCCTGCACCATATGCACACTGGTTGGAGCGTTACGCACCATCAGACGAAAGGTAGTTATTGACTTTACAGGCAGCAGTGCTTTCGAGCACTGCTGTGTTCTTCCTCGTCTTTTGCCAATAACGTATAACATTGCGTCTCTGTACTTGCTTTTTTCCAAGTTAGGTTTAAGGTTGCTATAAACCTCCTTCAAGATTTGGAAGAATGCAGGTTAAAGATTTTTTTTCCTCATCAGCAAAGCTTGCTGATCTAACGTCACTCCGAAGGCGCCGTGTCATTCAAATAAGCGCGGTAACAGGCTTCGGGCTTTTCGCTTCGTCTCTGGTCGCGAGAGGCATAACTTTTGATATCTTTTTACTGGGCTTGTTCTCATTAATCGTCACTGGCTCGCTCGCATACAAGTATTACGTTACCACCAGCAGTTACCTACTTTTAGGCGCTATGTCGTCAATGCTGTTTGCCCTATCCGCAACAGGTGCAGGCGTATTTGATATCGCCATGATTGGCTATCCTGGCGTCATCATATTTGCGGCTTTATTAGGTGGAATTGCCCTATTTGGCACCGTTTTATCTTTAGTGCTTCTACAGTGCATTACGCTTACGTGGTTGATAATGCACGATGTGGTAACACCTAACCCGCCTATTTTGAGCTGGTCTCATGTGCTTTTCATCATGGTTATTTACGTTATTACGGGCTTCAGCGTTTTTATTTTGATACAAGATATTCGTCGGCTTATGCAGTCACTGCAGCAAGAGGTGTCTAAAGTTGAGCAAAATAGAGCACATATCCAGCACTTAGCACATCACGACCCGCTCACAAACTTGCCAAATAGGATTTTGGGCGAGCGACTTTTCAACGAAAAGCTACGCGAGAGTGAAGAAAAAGGGCTTCAGCTCGCGCTGCTGTTCATAGACTTAGACAACTTTAAACCCGTAAATGACGCTCTTGGCCATGCTGCGGGCGATCGATTTCTTCAAAAAATATCTCAAACCATCACCGACCACCTATCCACAAAGCAAAGTTTAATACGTTTCGGTGGCGATGAGTTTATTGTGTTGGCGCCAGAAATATCAGACAAATCTGAAATCGATGACTTATGTAAGAACTTAATTACGTGGTGTTCGAACGAGTTCGAAGTACTGCAAACCAAAGTGGTAGTCTCGGGTTCAATTGGTGTAGCACAAGCGCCTTATGACGGGATTAAATTTAAGCAGCTGTGCCGAAAAGCTGATATTGCCATGTACGAAGCGAAACGCAACGGCAGAAACAGATACGAATACTATGACGTGCGCTTTGACGAAGAAAACGATGAAAAATTCACACTTATTCAGCGTTTGCGCCCGGCCGTACATGCCAATGAATTCGAAGTGTTCTACCAACCGTTGATAGACCTTGCCTCTAACAAGGTTCAAGCAGTAGAGGCGCTTTTGAGATGGCCTCAGAAAGACGGCTCAATGATATTTCCCGACAAGTTCATACCTTTAGCGGAAAGCAGTGGCCTGATCATCCCTCTTGGTGCGTGGGTATTAAACCAGGCTTGTGAATTTTGCGCTAAACAGCATGAAAACGGTCATACAAATCTTACGGTTGCCGTAAACTTATCCTTTGCACAATTCAAAGATGGAACGCTCCCTGCGGTCGTTGAGCAGGCCTTGCAAAATTCACAATTAGCACCGCAATTTTTAGAGCTGGAGCTAACTGAAACCATACTCGCGGATGAAAATGGCACCACTGGCGAACAACTCGAAGCGATTAAATCGTTAGGCGTGCACTTTGCTATTGATGATTTTGGTACCGGTTATTCTAATTTAAATTATCTACAGACATTTAGCGCTCGCAAACTCAAAATAGACCGCATTTTTATCAACACCTTGGGCATTGGAGAAAACGACGCACCTTTAGTTGCAGCAATAATCAGCATTGCCGACAGCCTTGGCATGAAAGCGGTAGCTGAAGGTATTGAAAGTAAACCCGCTTTAGAAAAGCTAATAAAAATGGGATGTGACTTGGGGCAAGGCTATTATTGGAGTAAGCCACTCCCCGCGCCCGAGATAGAACGATTCTTAAGTAATCATCCAGCAAAGTAATCACTTACACTGAAAATTCGGAAATGTTCCGTTGTGAAGGCACCGTTTTAGAGGCTCATGATATTTCAAACGGACGTTTTCATGCCGATGGCTTAACGCAGCATTGGCTTGCTGAAAAAATACCAATCCGCCTAAATCGAAAAACGCTAAAACCCGTGATACGTCACAAACTCTTCGTTGTCGGCGCGAGTTGATCGAACCTCGTTTGCAGCGAACTCTGGGTCTGGATAGCCCAAGGCTATGCAAATCATAATGGCCTCATCATCAGGGATGTTAGCGTGCTTGTGTACTACATCGGACTGCATAATGCCCTGACCATTGATAACACAACCAAGCCCTAAGTCCCATGCAGCTAGCACAATGCCATACGCCAGCGACCCTAAACCAAACTGGGTGATCCCTGCTGGCTCTAAAGCCTTGTCATAAGTAAGCACCAAAGAAACGGGTGCATCAAACTGCCTAAAGCCGCGCATCATCCATTCCATACGCTTTTCCTTGTCTTCTCGGGTTATTCCCATTATGTCGAACAGCTGTATGGCTACATCAATTTGACGCTGACGGTGAATCCCTTCGTAGTCCTCTTTGTATGGAAAGTCTCGAACGTGCGGTTTACCTTCAAGTGTATTTTTGGTGTTGCCTTCACGAATTTTATCAAGCACGTCGCCTGTTACTGCATGAATTTTCCAGGTTTGCGTGTTATAGGACGATGGCGCCCACTTCGCTGCGTTGATAATCGCGTCTACTGTTTCCTTAGTAACAGGCTGTTTAGTGAACCCTCTAACACTCTTTCTTGATGCTGCAAACTCGGCAAAATTCATACACTTCCTTAAACGCGGTAATTGAACTTGTTAAGTTAGAGTAAACACGACGAGTCTGCTCTTCAATAGGTGGCAAACCTAATTCAGATTGTTTGTTTTTATAGATATATATAGAAGTTTGTAAACCCTTTCATTTAGCAGTGCGTAGCAAAAGCATGTCATGAGTCAGGCACACATGATGTTTATGGAAGTTTGGCTTTCAAGAGAAGCATATGAAAGGAGTTTTATAATGGCTAAGAAACCGCAATTAACCACGTCGGCAGGCGCCCCCGTAGTAAGTAACGAAACCACTAAAACTGCAGGAGAGCGCGGCCCCGCCCTCTTACAAGATTATCAACTCATTGAAAAGTTAGCGCATCAAAACCGCGAACGAATTCCAGAACGTGTCGTTCACGCGAAAGGCTGGGGTGCACAGGGCACATTTACGGTCACGCACGACATTACCGATTACACATGCGCTGACTTATTCTCAGAAGTGGGTAAACAAACTGAAGTATTAAGCCGGTGGTCTACGGTAGCGGGAGAATCAGGCGCAGCTGATACCGAGCGTGACGTGCGAGGCTTTAGCTTGAAGTTTTACACACAACAAGGCAACTGGGATATGGTAGGTAATAATACTCCTGTCTTCTTCATTCGTGATGGATACAAGTTCCCTGACTTTATTCGTACGCAAAAACGCCATCCGAAAACTAACCTGCGCTCACCAGAAGCCATGTTCGACTTTTGGGCTGCACAGCCAGAAAGCGTGCACCAAGTTACCATTTTGATGTCGGACCGTGGTATTCCGGTGTCACCTATGCACATGAACGGCTATGGCAGCCACACTTTCAGCATGTGGAATAAGGAAGGCAAGCGTCATTGGGTGAAGTTCCATTTCAAAACTCAACAAGGCATTAAAAACTACACCAATGAAACGTCTGAAAAAATCATTGGAAGCACTCGGGAAAAGTATCAGGAAGAGCTATATAACGCCATTGAAGAAGGCAATTTCCCAAAATGGACAATGTACATTCAGGCCATGCCAGAAGAGGAAGCAGGACAGCAAAGCTATAACCCGTTCGACCTAACCAAGGTGTGGCCGCACGATGACTATCCGCTTATTGAAGTTGGCGAACTGGAAATGAACAGAAATCCAGAAAACTACTTTCAAATGATAGAAAACGCAGCATTCAGTCCGTCAAATGTTGTCCCTGGTATTGGCTTTAGCCCTGACAAAATGCTTCAGGCTCGCATATTTTCTTATGCTGATGCCCATCGCTATCGTTTGGGCACACACTATGAAGCACTCCCCGCTAACGCGCCGAAAAATAGCAAGGTAAACCACTATCACAAAGACGGCGCGATGCGCTTCTTTACCAATGATTTTGGTAACCCTGACGCCTACTATGAGCCCAATCAATACGAAGGTCCGGTGGCTGACTTTTCAGTGAAAGAGCCTCCGCTTCGCATTGATGGAGACGCTGATAGATATCATCAAGATGAAGCAGATGTGGATTACGTGCAGCCGCGAAAACTGTATGAGATGTTTTCTGATGATCAAAAAGAACGGCTGTATAAAAACTACGCTGCCGCAATGGGCCCGTGCTCAGATAGCGTAAAAGAGCGTTGGTACGCCGTGCTAGAAAAGGTACATCCAGACTACGCCGCAGGCGTACGAAATGCGGTAGAAAGCTTAGATACCGACGTAAATACGGTACCGATTACTGAAAATACCCCTATCGAAGATAGCTAAACGCTATTGTTGTAAGGTATTGCGGCCCAGCAGTTTTCTCTTACTGGAATCTGCTGGGCTCCACAATTTAACAAACATGGCATATTTTTAATACTTGCCTAAAACACATCTAACTGATGATAAAGAGACTTCTGTCATCAAAATATGTTCATTGAACTTTAGAACAAAACTTGTCGAGTAAGTTTGCGAGATTGAAAATTGTGGCTTACGTTTAATGTATCTAAACGTTTATAGCGCTATGTATGTCGTTATTTAAGAAGTCAAAAACAGAACAATCCACCTCTCGCCAAGCTCCATGGAAAATAGCCATAATCGATGATGAAGAAGGCGTACATGAGGTCACTAAACTCACTCTGCGGAAATTTAATTTCGAAAAACGCGGGGTTGAATTTCTATCAGCTCACAGTGGCGCTGAAGGCCTAGCACTTTTCAAAGCAAATCCAGACATCGCTCTCGCTTTCGTTGATGTGGTGATGGAAACTGACGATGCGGGTTTGAATTTGGTTGAGGCCATTCGCAACGAGCTCAATAACCATACCGCCCGCCTTATTCTGCGAACAGGTCAACCTGGTCAGGCGCCGGAAGAAGAGGTAATCAGGCGTTACGACATAAACGACTACAAAGCCAAAACTGAATTATCATCGCTTAAACTTAAGTCTTGTGTGTACACAGCAATAAGGTCGTATCGGGATATTCAGACTATTGAGCAAGGTAAGCGCGGTATGGAAGACGTTTTAAAATCCTCGTCTTCCGTTTTAGCAAGCCAGTCTTTAGCCCAATTTGGCACCGCAGTGTTGAAACAGACACTTACACTGCTTAACCTAAACAACTCTGTACTCTACTTGTCTACTCAGCACACCGACTTATATGGCGATACGACCATGACGGTGCTAGGTGCCAGCGGCGACCTAGTTGGATTATGCGAACCTGGAATTTCTAGCCGAATTCCTGAAACCATCGAAGAAGAAATCAAACAAGTCTTAGAAAGCAAAAGTCACTATCAGTCTAAAGATTTATTCATCGGCTACTACCCTACTGGAGAAGATAGCCACAACATCTTGTATGTTAAGTTAGATCATCCACTGGATGCTCTGCAGCGCAAGACCTTAGAGATGTTTGCCTCTAATGTGGCGGTAATATTCCAAAATCTCACGCAAAAAGAAGACATACAAAAAACCCAAAAAGAACTCATTATGGTGCTTAGCGACGCAATCGAAATGCGGAGTAAAGAGACCGGTGGTCATGTGAGAAGGGTCATTCTTATGACCGAATTTCTCTCTGAAAAGCTTCACATGAGCCGAGAGTTTATTGAGACCATACGGTATTCAGCCGCACTTCATGATGTGGGTAAAATTAGCATCCCTGAAACTATTTTACATAAGCCGGGCAAACTCGACCCCGAAGAATGGGAGATCATGAAGACCCATGCACAAAAAGGCTATGAGCTACTTGCGGGATCTGATCGCATCGTTGCTAAAATGGGCGCCATCATTGCGAAAACGCATCATGAGCGGTGGGATGGTCAAGGTTACCCTGAAGGATTAGCTGGAGACGACATTCCCGTGGAGGGTCGTATTATGGCAATTGTCGACGTTGTCGACGCATTGCTATCTAAGCGCTGCTATAAACCGGCATGGAGTCCTGAGGAAGTAAAAGCCTATCTTCATGAGAATTCCGGGAAACAATTCGATCCGCTAATCACCCACATTATGATAGAGCACTTCGACAGAATCCTTGAAATCCGAGCCACAGAACCGGACGAAGATGAATGAAAGAATCGCTAGAACTAATCTTATTACGCGTTAGCCAAAGCGCAGATATTGATAAAGGTGAATTAGACGTTGCTTCTAGACTTATTATCAACTCGGTGTGTGAGGGTTTGCAAATTACTCGAGCTGGCATTTGGTTGTATGATGAAATGCAAACACTGGTACAGTGCACATTGCTCATTGATAAGGGTAATGACCTGGACCACGAAAGCTTAGTACTTACCCGAAAAGACTTTCCTCATTATTTCGAGGCGCTAGATTCAGAGAGAACCATTGCGGCCCACGACGCATTAACAGATGTTGCAACATTTGAATTTGCAGAAGTGTATTTAACGCCGCTTGGGATTAGCTCTATGCTTGATGTCCCTATTCGCCACCGCGGCAAAATGATTGGGATAATTTGCTGTGAACATCAAGGCAAAGCCCGTGAATGGCATGCCGATGAAGTTGTATTTGCGGCGTCACTGGCAGACCTTTACGGGCGTGCAGTGAGTGCAAATGAGCGCGCAGATTACGAGCAGAGGCTAATTGAGGCCAACCAAACCCTTGAGCAAAAAGTAATAGACCGCACGGCTGAACTTGAGGCCGCACAAGAAAAGCTCGTCGAGTCAGAAAAAATGGCAGCGTTAGGAAATCTAGTCGCAGGCATTGCTCACGAAGTTAATACGCCGTTAGGCATTGCACTAACCTCTGTCAGTAACTGCAAAGAAGAACTAAAAGACATCTATCGAGACTTCGAAAACGATGAATTAACCGAGCAGGGTTTTAAAGACTTTGAAGCTATTTGCTCTGAAGGGCTAAACTTGGCTGAAACAAGCCTGATGCGGGCAGCGAATTTAGTACAAGACTTTAAGCGCACTTCTGCTGACCAAACGTCGTTAGAAATAGAAGAAATTGCATTAGACGAATATATCCCTAGAGTCTGTAACCCTTTAAAGCCCATGCTTCGCAAAGAACAAGTCGAGCTTAGTATAGACGTTACGCCCAATTTAGTAATAACCACCTGCCCCGGTATTATTGCCCAATTGCTAACAAATTTAATATCGAATGCTCAGCGTCACGCTTTTGGTCCATCGGTAAATAACGACGTAAATAGAGTGAGTGTGAGGTGCAGTAAAAATGCCAAAGGCATTGTGATTAGCGTACAAGACAATGGCAAAGGTATACCAGAGGCACTTCACAAGAAGGTATTCGAGCCATTTTACACCACGGCTCGTGATAAAGGCGGTACAGGGCTGGGCCTAAATATTTTATACAACTTAGTACGACAAAAATTTAACGGTGAGATTGACTTAACATCAACCCCAGGAGAGGGTACGAAAGTAACCGTGTGTATTCCGGTTGAAGCCTAGCGTGCCTCTCATTTTCCACTACCTATACCCTGCGTTATAAATTCCCTGTGCAGCGCGCGACATTATTAAAATGTCGCCCTCACGACAGACCTAACATCAAAGGCTGGGCAAGCTAAATACAAAAACATAACAAGGCATGTAGAAATGCAACTTTCACAATGGCGAAGTTCCGGACACTTTTTAAACGTCGACGGTCAGCAAGTTTTTTATAAAACAGAAGGCACGGGACCAGTACTATTACTCATTCACGGATACCCCACCGCAAGTTTTGATTGGGCTAAAATATGGCCAGCACTTACAAACAAGTATCAATGCGTGACGCTCGATATGCCGGGGTTTGGTTTTAGCGATAAGTCACCAAAAAAATACTTAATTAAAGAGCAAGCAAACACGATAAGTGGGGTAATAAGGCATTTAGGTATCACAAGTGCCCATGTTCTGTCTCATGATTACGGTGATACGGTTGCGCAAGAAATGATGGCGCAGCAACTGGAAAACGACCTTGCCTTTCGCATCGAATCGCTGCACTTACTTAACGGTGGCCTTTTTCCTGAGACACATCGTGCTCTGCCCATTCAAAAGCTGCTGCTCTCTCCAATTGGTGGTCTACTCATTCGCTTTTTAAACAAAAATGCAATTCGAAAAAGCATGCACAACATATTTGGTCCAAACACACCTCCTTCAGATCAAGACATCAATGATTTTTGGATACTTATCAGTACAAATAATGGTCACCAACACATGCACTTGCTTTTGGACTATATGAAGCAGCGTAAACAATACCGAGAGCGCTGGGTAAGTGCACTGCAAAATGCCAATGCCCCTCTTCGACTAACCGCAGGTATGGCCGATCCAATCTCTGGCGCGCATATGGTGGCGCGGTACAAACAACTCATTCCTAATGCAGACGTAATTGAGCTCGATCAAATTGGGCACTATCCGCAAATTGAAAGTGCTGAAGCCGTGGTGAAATCTATAACAAGCTTTTTAGGTCGCTACACTAACTAAACGTGAAACTTTGTCTTGATACGGCACGCGACAGGGGTAATATAACGCTTCACTGATTTAACTCTAGACTCGCAACCAACGTTTATGGACGCTTCAACCAACAACGAAATTATTCCTGCCGCTAGCTTTAAGCAGATTGATATTGGTTTCGTGACCCCTGCTGCTTCTATAAAACGGTTTGTACAATGCATATGGGTGATTGATAACCCAGAAGGCTCAGCTACAACGCTAAACGAAAAATTTTATCCCGATGCCGGTGCTAGTTTGACTTTTTATCTCGATCAAACTAACTGTGAAGCACAATTGTTTTACCATACTCAGGTCTGCGCCATGCCGTGGGAACTGGCTTGCAGACAAATAAGTGTAAGATTTAGGCCCGGTGCCTTGAAATACTTGTTCGGTTTAACCTTTGATGACAGTAAAAACCAACAAATCGACATCGCGTTGGCTATGGTTAAGCAGCGTGATTCCTATCAACGACTGCAAGCCTATCTTATTGGAAAAACTATTAGCCAGCAGTGCTTAGCAATACAGCACTGGTTGATTGAGCTAGCAGAAAATACTGATGGAGCCTTTCAGAAATGGGAGCGCATGCTTTATCAGTCGATGAATTTACTGGTGCCCCCACAACATCTTGCCGATCAGTTCGGCGTCAGCCGAAGAACGCTGGAGCGCCAATTTCGCACGAACTTTGGTTTCTCGCCAAACAAACTGTATCAATTTGCTCAAATACGCCATGCACGATCGTTATTAACCTCAAATTCTGAAGCGCTAAGCCACGTCGCCTTGGCATGTGGTTACTTCGACCAAGCGCACTTTACGCATTCGTTTAGTGATTTCGCGCTGGAAACGCCCCTTCAGTATAGAAAGCGAAAGTTGTCGCAAATTTACAATTAAGCGTTTTGCTTAGACTTTATAGTTCTCCGCAGTTTTAAGGAGATCACTATGAAAAAACGTATTACACAATCTGAGCTATATTCTGAATATCCCCATATTCTTGAGCACCTCACAGGCTTGGTTAAGCCTTCAGTCAAAAGTACTTTAAGTCATAAACTCATACATTTAGTTAAGCTTCGTGCGTCACAAATTAATCAGTGCGGCTTCTGCCAACACATGCACGCCGAAGAAGCGAGAGAGTCTGATGAAAATCAGTCAAGGCTTGATATATTGTCTGCATGGAGAGAGCTAGATTGTTTCAGTTTTGAAGAGAGAACAGCATTAGCGTGGGCGGAAGCGTTAACGCTTATCCACTCTTCCACTATTACTGAAGAAATGTATAACAGTGTAGAAAGCACCTTCGGAAAAGAAGGGCTGATAGAACTCACGTCTATTATTCTTCAAATTAATAGCTGGAACCGTATTTCAGTAAGCCTTCAGTTTCAACCTTCTATTTAGTAGTAAGGAAGACGTGAAAATGACTATCATGAAACAAGTACAAAATAACAAATTGGGTGTAGCCGCCTGCTTGTGCTTTTTTTGGGGAAGTACCCTTTTCTTGCCAGCCTTCAGCAAATTTGCAACCGCTGGAGTATGGTTGTTTATGGCGGGTTCTCTATTGATGCTTTTAGACATCTTGAGCATTAAAACCAACTAGGCTTTGCGCTAATAGTGTTTAAGAGTGTATATACAACTATGCACTCTTTTATTGAGCGAAATTTACTGCTGTATATTGGTACAAGAAAAGTGAGTTTCGATTTTACTTTGATATATATGGCATAAGCCATTGAATGGGGAGAGAGAAGTTGGTCGGTGTGGGAGGATTTGAACCTCCGACCCCTGACACCCCATGACAGTTACAACAGTGCAAACAGGAGTATTAAAGTGTAAAAAGCAATCCTGTCAAAGAGAACATCCAAAATGTGATGATTATCAAAGCAGAAATTCTCCATGCCATACCGGGAGCAGAAAGAGTTTCAATATCGCCACTATCCTTTTTAACATTGACGAGACCGCTTACTTTGCAATAAGAGGTAAATGCTGCATCAGCGTCTTCAGATTGACACAAAATGCGAATCACACTAAATGGAATCGCCTTGCCATAATACAAAGAAAAAGCTCTCGCTATTGAAAAGTGGCGTGTTGGAAAAAGCCACGCCTTGTCTTTTGCTAATCCGTCAATGATGTCCAACAAATCAACTTTGATTGCTTGTAATGCCACATCACGATTTCGTTTGTGTACGTATAGCAAGCCGAGTACACCAATTATTGCTGCCAAAACCATGTTTACATTGCAAACTTGGTCTGGATTTGTAATAAAGTCGATAAAATTTTCCATTGTTAGAATCATGTTCCTTGAAAATATTGTGAAACCTAAAAGGGTAACGAGGTTCGCCTACATTGTTTTAGTTCGACATCAGAAAAATTCTCAAAACGGCAACCCATTCGCCATCTTGTTTAAGTCGCTGAATGCAACCACGCCTAAGACTGAAGTTCGTATCAAAGAAGAGGTGGTGACATCAAGTTTTGCAAGACTCTTAATATTGGCACTACCTAGACTTATCCTCAGTTAACAGCCAAACCATATACTCCATTGCTTTTGCATCTGCGTTTATTAACGCTTCATTTTCTTCTAGCGACGTTAGATAGGGTTCAAACTCTGTTTCGATGAGCCAACCCACGGTTTGAATATGATTAAACGCATGAACGGATAAGAGCGTATGCTTGATGGCCAAAAAGCACAAAGAAAAAAAGGTAAAGTTGGTTCTCTTGGCATAGTCTCCATAAAATTTCGCGAAACCATCTGAAAACCGAAAGCCAAAAGCATGAGGAATGGTGCGAGCAAACGCTTCAAATTCCTCGTGGTCTCGCTCCACTTCACCTTCCTCAACTTCAATGACAAAGGTGTTGATATGTCCATATAAACTTTTGAGTTTGCGCCGTAATTGAGCTTTATACGTAGACTTATTAATTCGAAAGTTTTGCTCCGAAAGGCTGTTTTGTGGAAATACGGTTTTATAAAGCTTGTCGCTGTCATACACCTCTATGAATCCCTCGTACTCCTTTGGTATACCAGCGTTTCCTATATGCTCCATAAAATGGTTGCGGTGCGCGAAGTAGTTGTTGAATGCGTTGTTTTCAACCGTTAACGTATTTGCTTTGGCTCGCTGCTTTGATGCATGGAAACGACCCACCGCTACGCTTATCGGGAGGCAAAGTGATGCAACAAAGATAGGAAAACCCAGTTGTTTCAGCAAGGCTTCATAATCAGTCGGACTAGGCCAACAGAAACACCAATAAGGCACGGTCAACAGAAGTGCCCATCCAACGAAAAACAAAATTGGCCACCAGAACACCATGTGCTTATGCAGCGGTAATTCATCGTAAATAGAAAAAGGACGCCAATTGAATTCGATGGCTTGCAACTTCTCTTTAACCCGTTTCCAGTGTTGAGCAATGTTGCTTTGGTTAGGGTCAGTTGGCGGTGGTGCAGGTGTTTTTGAGTGATTTGTCAATGCTTAGTTTTTCTTATCAGCAACGAACGCTACGACATATGTTAGGACAATTGAGTTCTCTCGCGCAACAACGACGTTGTTTTTAGGCTTTAAAACTGTTTCAGTCTCTAAATGATTCTGCCCCTTTTGATTCTTGCTTCGTTTATTAACTTTCACCTTGAATAGCCAATACCGAAAATTCATCACCCGCACTATTACTAACTTTAAAACACAAACCCCGCCGAAGCGGGATTTGGTTTCAAATTATGATTGATGCTCTTGTTTTTAGCTCTAACCGCACTTAACCCAATTTGATTTTGAGTTGCCCCCTTTTATTCTTGAGGCTAGCTGCATATCGCGCTCTTTCGAAAGTGGAATCAACCAAAACCTGATTTACAATCATCAGACTTTATACTCAAAAGAGTCGCGCCCGGCAATGATAACTCCAAGCAGGAAATCGCCAAGCTTACTGGAATAGCACTCAAATCAACACAGCTAGGCCGCCCCAGAGGCAAACAAGCCAAAATTAACTCTGACCTCGTTATTTTTCTCAGACACTGACACCATTATTCTCCTACCCCCCAACCTGCTGTGCTCTAGTGATCATTTCTGCTGCTATTGGTCGTTCAGTCTGCAGCAAATGATAAAGTACTAATGAAGACCCGATTATAGTAATGACATAGACTCAACCTAGCTCAGCCATCAACTAGCTCAAACTGATTGGAATTTAATACTAATATATCTATTGTCTCGCCGTTTTCATTCGAAAATTCAACGTCGTAATTTCCATCACCGAAGTCATCTATAACATAACCTACAACTCCCTCAGGCAAACCTTCGTCTTTGAACTCTGAGGCTTTCAGAACGACTTTTTTGTATAACATATATAGCTCCCTATCTGACGAAGCCTGAGAATGGCCTCGATAAAGTTATCGAACCATCTTGCCTAATCATCCAGCCTGATTTGACGTAGGAGCTTCTTCCATACGCTGCACTAATTCAGGGTACGTTAATTCCAATTTCAATACGTTGTCCGTATTTGGTCATTTCACCAGCATTGAATCTTCCTTGAGAATATAGCTTTGCAGCTTGACTTTGATACATTTTAGCAAGCTGAGAAGAATGCTCTACACCATAGCCAAGACTTCTGAAAATATGGTCCTTGCCATGTGTAGCGCCATCTTTAAAAATGTATCCTGAAAATTTCTCGACAGGAACACCAACATTTACTTTGGCTGTCAAACTTGATCCTGACAACTTAGAGCTCGACGTTACTGCGGTCCTCATCGACACTGTGGCACTATTCAAACCTCGAATGAGTGGCGAACCAGCGAACCCCAGCGGCATAATACTATTTGCCAGTATTTGTTTGTTCCAAAATCTTCCATTAATGCCAAATAATCCATCATAAACATCCCGGATCTCTCCATAATTTTCCAGCCCCATAGCGTCACTTGAACGTACCCAATCATGAATATCGAATGAGCCACAGTTGCCATAGCCAGCTGCACACTGCTGAACAGCAAGCCAGTCGACGCGCCCTACGTCTTCACCTGTATCTTGTTGTTTTGATGCTTGGCTTTCAATTTCTGTGGTTTCTGAAACATTAGTAAACCTTGTTTCGTTACTTGTAGGAGAAGCGCCATTTTGCATTGACGAGAGCTCGCTCTCGACATTGTTCATGGCTATCTCACTTACTCTATCGTAATCGCCGGGAGTACCAATCACCTTCGCACCAGTACTTGCACAGCTAGTTCCTTTAATTCTTGAACCTGTGCATGACATGTAGCCGGAGGGATCAGTTCCAGCTAAGGGGTTATTCATAATATATGAATATGGGTTTATCGATTGTGAATTGCCCGGAGCCTGAATGAACGGATCAACACTCAAAAAACGCCCAAGGTTATGATCGTACACCCGCCCGTTCATATGAATGACGATGCAGTACGTTTAGTACCTTAGGTCAACAGCAAGCTTTTAAAGAACAAATAGTTAGAAACAACTTTTTGATTAGATTAATGTAACTGCCCTAAAGAATACAACATTTAAAATTTTGAAGAACAACTTGAATTTGTTAATTACTCACTGTAAGAACGTTAGTAACGCGTTCAAGGGATGATAGAAAATGGAAATGACTTCACTACGATTGCTGCACAAAAGTATGTTAGCAGTTGGCACGGATATTCAGCAGTTTAGAATCAATACTGGATCAGCCAGCTTCGACTGTTTGTTTTCAACAAGAGAAAATCCCTTTTCGCTCGCCCTGACCTCTAGAGGTAGTAATCCAAAATTCTTTAAATTTGACGTTCAGGTAGGTTATAGAATAGTCCCATACTTCGGTGATTTTTATTCGGATTTAGTAGAAGTACTCCGAAGTGGCGCGAACACTGGGCAAAAGCTAATACCCAAAGATTTTCTTGAGCAACTAAATAACCAAATCCCTATCAAAGCAACATCTAGCAATACCCCTTCAACTAGTGAGATCATTCGCTTACGTCAAGACATTACCGAAGATAGAGAAAGACCTCATTTCGACACATGGATATTTTGGAAATCGAAAGATAGACAAGGGCCAACGAAAGAGAATCAACATAAAACACTCGTAGTAATGGGACCAGAAGCCCTTCAATTTAGTCTAGATAACCGAGCTTCATCCAAGTGGAGTGCGAAAGACTTGGGGCGAGATTGGCGTGAAATCAAAAAAAAGCCAGATACGCCGAGCTAACCAATCTTTTTATGTTAAATTCAATTCATCATAGTTGATCTGCTACTGTATGAACTACAGCTCTTCTTAAATCGTTTCCTTTTTCTAACAATTCTGTTTTCGATTTGCTATTCCAGTATTCGACATTCGCTTTGACAATATCAACCAACGCCGTGAACAAAGATTCGTTTTTTACTGCGGTTTCCCGTGCTCTTGCATACTCTTGGCCTTGAGATTCCAGCTTTTTGAAGAAGGACTCTATGTGTTGGAGCATAAGCATTTTGCTGGTTGATGTATCCGCATCCTCTTCTTTGCAGTGTTGCATAAACGACACGAAAAAGTCTTCGCAGGTTGCTTCTGTCCCCGTCAAGTAATCGAAGTCATTTATGTTGCAAACAAAAATGTTTTCGTAAGGAATTGGTTGACCAAACTTTGATTCCAGATTTGATATGGTGTCGGCGGCTATATGCTTGGCTATGTTGCTAAAGCGTTTCAGATAATATTCGCCTTGCGTAACAATAAGCCCATATCTTTCGGCTTTCTCCGGCAGTTTTTGATAGCATTGTTGTTCCAATCTGAAAGCACATTCGATAATTTGTTTTGCCGCTCTGATCACCGTGTCCTTCAGGTGGTGTTTAATTAGTCTCGGCTCTGCGGTAATCATTGTCTCGACTTTTGGGACAACGCCTTTAGCTTCAACGAAAACAACGCCATCGGTAGCTTTTACCACCGCATCAACCACTTTACCTTCAACCCTGTGCTCTTTGTATAGCAGTTTTAGTTCATCCTCAGAATCGAAGGAAACGTCGTCTCGAATTAGGCAGCCTCTGACATAGTTCTCATATGCATCGCCATAACGCATTCTGAAACCATCGCGGTTTATTCTTAAAAAATGATTAAAAGCAGATTCTGACAACCCTCGTCTCAATAACGCATGGTCTGGCGTATAGAGGCCACGAGTATTGAGAATAACGGGGCAATGAATCAATCGAGTGTCTGCGTTTATAATGCTCATCGCGTTTTCGCGAGGCATTTTCTCCGATAGAAAACGCTCAATTTCTTCAGGAAACATAGCGAAAACTCTTATGGCCTTAGCAATTGTGTCAATACTGAAATGCGGATGCAGTGCTTTCACCACTTCAAAATAATTCATCACACGACGTTCATTATCCATCCCTACCAAAATAGCAGCGGTGATGTGAAAATAATCACTGAGCGTTATTTTTGTAGCTTGGAAAAATTCATCATTGAATGGACTTTTTCCCATAGGGAACATGAGTGCATGCTGTAACACGAGTCCTCTTAACCAATACGCTTTAGAATGCTGAATCCAGAACTGGTTGTTGATCAATGGCCTTAAAAATAAAGTGACTGATTCAATATTATTGTTGCCAAAGTTTGAATCGTTTAGCTGCCACAACCTGTTCATAAACCATGTTATGTCACGAGCCGAGGCGATTTTAGGCGTTCCTTTGTTTTCAACCTCAAACAGCCACTCCAACAGCAAATAAACGAGTGACGGCATGCGTTGATGTTTTTCTATACTGCCATCGGCGTGGCGTGCCAATAGTTGGTCAAGTTGTTGCCCAAAACTCTGTTTATCGTAGTACCTAACGCGTTTTTTAAGTTTGAAAACCTCTGCATTATCGGACATGAACTTCTACTTCTTTGTTGTTCTGACTATTGAGAAAGTTGATTTTGCAACGCGCCTAGGTGCAATTCATAATCTTCAGGGCGAGATTGCTTGAACTTCTCCAGATTAATCAGCTTCCATTTCACCGAAGGAAACTGGGAGAAGTCGTATATTGACCAGTCAGGCTTTAGCTGATTTACACTGAGTAAAAATGCGCGATCTTTCTCGTCTAATCCGCTGTTCACAACGTGGATAAGCTCACTTCTGGTGGCTTCAAAATCTTCATAGGTGAAAGCATGTTCAGACATACCTTTGAATTGACTTTCAAAGGCAATTCGTTGGTCAATGTGATTGGGGTTTAACATCTCATGGGTAGGCCGATTGCTACAAATAAGGGCGTATATAACGCCTTTCGCTATCTCGCGTGAATAGCCTTGGTGTTTGAGCAACAAGTTAACGTCAAACAAATCTCTTGGGTGTTGGCGGTCAAGGGCTGCGCAGATTTTACCGCCATACAGTTGTGATAGTGGCACCACCTGAATATCACAGAACACATCAAATTCATCCTGCGCGGTGTCACACAGCGGCATAACCTCAGCACTATCATCAAGCACACCTCTGCCAACCATATTCACTTCAATCTTAACCAGTACATCGCCTTCTTCTACCATCAACTTGCAGACATCAGCTTTGTGCGTAACTTTTATAGTCGGCCTTAGTGACTTGATACTACCCATTATTCTTGTCAGCGCATGATTGATTTCACGAAGGCTCTCGCTTCGGTCTTGAATCGGTATGTATGTCAAATCAATATCTACAGACAACCGTGGCATGTCCAGTACAAATAGATTGATAGCGGTGCCGCCATGCAGCGCAAAGCAGATTTCTTTCGCTACTTCGGGAATGACGTTTAGCAGCAAACTGACTTGTTCTAGATAAAGTGATTTCATGTATGTGATTCAAGCTCTTTGGGCACGGTTATTTGGTACTTAGGGATATACACACCCTCAGCCACTATCTGGCGCTTACCTTTGCCTAAATCGATAGCATCCAGTTTTAGGTAGTTCAACCAACTGTGACCGGCTTTTTCGGCCATATATAAAAACAATCGCTTTACTTTGATAGAAGTACACGCCTCCAATAGTTCTTGAACTGACTTTGGTCTCAGATTATTCAATCCTTCCATTAACTCATAAACCTCTATAAGCGGTTGCTTATCAGGGGTGAGATACAAACACTCCATTACTGCACGTGCGGGGCTGGATACCTTGATTGAGAAGTCTTTGACATCATACTTTGTCATTCCAAGTTCAGCAGGTAAAAATGATGACGCGTGATAATCTAAGTCTATTCCCCAATCATACTTTTTAAACCACGAAGGTAACCTCTCGGTTTGTGAACCGAATAGCTGGCAGCGCTGCATAGCTAATTCAAGGTAGTGTAACTTACCCAACAGTGATAAGGCGGTTTTGGCACCGATGTGTATGCTCAATTCAAGTTGCGTTTGCAGTGCATAAAGTCCGCCTAATACATCAACTTTGTCCCCATCTCTTATCAGGGCACCTCGCTCAAGCTGTCTAAGCCAGTTACTCTTGCGGTAGCGTTTTTGCAGATCTAGGCTGTAACCTTGCTCAGTCAGCCACGCAGACGCTAATACGACACCTTGAGGTGTCGAAGACATTAGATGGTTTATTTTACTTCTATTTTCGGTACTCATGGTTCTAGTTTAGTGTAAAAATCAAACCCGCACAAACCAATAGTTTAAATTTACTCTTAAATAGGCACTCAAAGTACGCTTTTACTTAAATTTATAAACCCGGCATGTAAAAGCATATTGCTATTTTCAGCTACTCATTCAAATATTGATTTGCGCAGCATTAAACATTAAAGCCCCCCTCCGCAAGATTTGAAAACAAAGCGCCGTAAAAATCGAAGACTTGTGTCAATGAGGAGATTCGATATTTCAGCTGCATCAGGGTTCGGGGGAATAAATACTAGGAAGACTTGCAGCGGGATGAGTGCGAACGTAGTCATTCCTCAGTTTGCCAACAGCGATATGGGTATACACTTGTGTGGTACTCACGTCCTCATCCCCAAGCATCTTCTGGACGGTTAACAAATCAGCGCCACTATCCAGCATAACGGTCGCAGTAGTATGTCGGTAAAGGTTGCTTGCACCGCGCTTTGAAATGCCTGCACGTCGTTTATATCTTACTTTGGTGGACGATTAGCGCAATGCAAATTTGCATTCCGTTAAATCCACAGATTTGCCGAATAAGATTTAGCGACCGCAAAATTGCAGTCGGTAAATTCTGAGTTGAACATGCAAAAGTTCAGTTACTTACCGTACCGAATATTGTCGGTTTGGCTCTGCATAATTCCCGACCGAAATCACCAGCAGAGCCTGTGCGATGTCTTCGTATATTGTCAAGATGAACGTTGCGACTGGCTTGAAGATTGTCTTAGCGATGTTTCCGTGGCGCGTAGAGGCACCCTATGGGGGGGAGTTGAGGCTTCATCATTGTCGATTTGGCCTCTCAGATTTTTGTAGTGAAAACTTTTCAATCATAAATCAAAACAAGTAGTATGACGCGGTAAGTTTTTTCAGGGAAGCAAAAATAATGAAGGTCCATCACTACACTACAATTGATACTTTAGAACTCATCTTGATGAACCGTACGATAAGACTTAATCGTTTAGATTACGTCGATGATAAACAAGAGAGTGAACTCATAGCGCATAGACATTGGGCTAAATTTATCTTCGTTAGTAGTTGGACTGCGAACGAGCATGAGTCACGTTCAATGTGGGATTACTCTGGATTAAATGGGGTGATGATAAGCCTCCCAAAGTTTCCATTTAAAAAATATCAACTGAACTCGAAGCAAGAGATGATGCTATCCGTTGGCGATGGAACATCCAGCCCTGTTCCATTTGAGAGAATGTACAACAAGAAATGGATGTTTGTAATACCCCCCTTGATTGAGGAAATTTATGGAAATAACGTTGAATATGACCCTGACCCTACACGACTAGTTGGAGTTCATAGGATTGATGAAAATGACGACCATCACTTCAGTCTGGGAAAGGAATTAGCACGAATAAAAGATATTGCATGGAAATACCAAGAAGAATACCGATACGTATTCGTTATCGTTCCAATAGATGCCGAGGCTTTTCAAAAATGGCAAAATACTGGTAACTCTGAAGAATTTTTTAGGTCCGGTTTAACTAATTTTATCCGAGGTTCTGATACCACGTTAGATTACTTCGATGTTGAATTAGATGATTCCTTGGAGTCAATTCACGTTACATTTGGTCCTCAATGTAGTACGAATGAAAAAAAGCGGGTTGAAAACTTAATTGCACAATACGCCTCCGCGGGCACAACTAGCGAGAGTAGGTTAACAGGAAAGCTTCAGGAGCCTAAGCGTAGCTAAACTTTAACTATGCTTCATTTCATTAACTACAGTTAGAAACTAGCTTCAAGCAGTCAGCTTCATGAATCCTCTCGACATACTGCCACAGTTCGTCCTTGTTCTTATACTTACTGTACAAGTTATACGTCAAGGACAACTGCTTGTGCACTGCTAGTTTCGTAGCGATGTCTTCAGGACAACCGACTTGCTCTAGCGCTGTCGCGAAGTGACCTCT
>NZ_JBHNZD010000013.1:0-149392 GCF_054960375.1 Alteromonas sp. G4i35
CCCGCCATAGGCGGGTATTTTTTTGGTCTATTAATTTCTGAAAGGAAAACGAACAGCTAAACCCTAACCATTGAATCTCGTTTTACTACTGTAGGAGTATATTTAAAGGTAAGCCCATCTTCTGGTTTGCTTCCCGATGCATACTTCAATGCAAGTTCCGCCGCTTTTGCTGCCATCATTTCTACTGGATAACGCAGAGTCGTTAATTTAGGACGACAGTACTTTGCTAACAGCACATCATCGTACCCCATCACAGATACTTGTTCTGGAACTGAAATACCATGATCTTGCAGCATGGTCATAGCACCAGATGCCATAGCATCGTTATAAGCCAAAACAGCAGTGAATTTTGCACCAGTAGCAAGCAAGTTTTGCATTGCCAGTTCACCACCTTCCTGATCGGGCGTAGCATACTCAATCATGCTTTCAGGCAAGCTTAAATTCGCATTGTTAACCGCGTTTCTAATCCCTTCGAGGCGATGATTAGGATCGTCTATGCGATACTGACTGCTTATCACCGCGACATGTTCATGGCCTTGGTTGATGGCATATTCCGCCATAAGGCGACCACCGGTTACGTTATCAAGCCACACACAACGATTTGCTATCTCTGGTATATAGCGGTTAATTAATACAAAGCCTGGAACTTGGTTTGCAAAACCGATCAGGGTCTCGTCATCAAGTGCTTTGCTGTGCACTACCATGGCTTCTACTCGATGCTCTAGCAGTGTTTCAATAGCGCGAAGTTCAGTCTCTTTTTCAATAGAGCCGGCACTTAATAAAATTTGAACGTTATTTTTACGGGTAATGGACTCCACACCGTGGGCTAACATAGCGAAAAATGGGTCGTGGAGCTCAGCAATGACAACGCCTAAAGATGCGCTACGTTTGGTTACAAGTGCCCGCGCATTAGCGTTGGGACGATAACCCATTTCTTCCATGATTTTTTTGACACGCTTGCGAGTATCATTGCCCACTTTAGGACCATTATTTATAACCCTTGATACGGTCGCTAATGAAACGCCAGCGGCTTGGGCGATATCTTTTATTGTTGCCATTTTCTTTCAAACTTCGTTTTATTGCGTGGAGTGTCGATTGACCTGATTGCCATAGCGTACATTATATTTACAAAAAAAGATAAAATTCTAACGCTTAGCTTGTGGTGTCTTTCACGGAGCTGAGATGCATTAGAGAGATGAAGAGCGTTAGATTACCTAAGTGGTTTTACCTTCTATGATTGTTAATCAAACCGCTGTAAAAAAGAATGGAAAACGTATAACCTCCTAGGCATTCTGAAAGATTGCATTATTCATTAATGTATAAAAAATGTGTGGTAGGTTGGAACGCGTCAGTTTACTAAGCACGTCTTAAGGTAAAAATTTTGTTATGAAAATAAATGTATCTGCATTTGGTGAAGTTGAAGGCGAAGTTATAAACGCCTTTACGTTAACTAACGACAACGGCATGTCAGTTACCTTGCTTAACTACGGTGGAATTATTAAAGAAATTCACTTCCCGAATGCAGAAGGTGAATCGGTAAGTTGTGTCCAAACTTTCGAGACTCTACAAGACTATATAGATGACCCGAGCTATCGCGGTGCGATCGTAGGACGCTACGCAAACCGAATTGGACATGGCTCGTTTGCGTTAAATGGAACAGAGTACACCTTAGATAAAAATGGCGGTGAACATAATCTACACGGCGGCCTAGCTGGGTTTCATAAGAAGGTTTGGGCGGCAAGCGTCCAAGAGACGGCGGACAGTGTGGCTGTAACATTTACCTTAACTAGTCCCGATGGGGAAGGCGGCTTTCCCGGTACTGTTAATGTAGAGGCATGCTATTCCCTTGATCAAAACAACGAGTTATCTCTTGTGATCACCGCAAATACAGACAAAGAAACCCCGCTTAGTTTCACGCAGCATGCTTACTTCACGTTGAGCAACGACCCGCAAGTGGGTAATACATTGCTACATATAGATGCTGACAAAGTCACGGACGCAGATAGCACCTTGCTGCCAACTGGAAAACTGGTCGAAGTTGCCAACACTCCCTTCGATTTCACGAAACCTACAGCAATAAAAGAAAGGGCAGAGCAATCTAATTCCCATCCATTATTTGATAGGGTGGGAGGCTACGACCACAACTATGTACTCCGTGATACGCCTGAGCATACCCCACAAGCAACCGTAAAGGCACTTGATACTGGTGTTGCTATGTCGTTATTTACTAACTTGCCGGGTTTGCAGTTTTATACTGGCGGGTTGAAAACCGACGATCAGCTTGGTGCCTTGTGCTTAGAACCACAGCATT
Source organism: Alteromonas sp. G4i35 (assembly GCF_054960375.1). NCBI lineage: Bacteria > Pseudomonadati > Pseudomonadota > Gammaproteobacteria > Alteromonadales > Alteromonadaceae > Alteromonas > Alteromonas sp. G4i35. The sequence goes on from NZ_JBHNZD010000013.1 coordinate 2,312, forward strand.
TCCCGGATGCACCCAATAAGCCCGAGTTTCCAAACTGTTTCGTAAAACCCGGGGAAACCTTCAAAGCAAGTATGCGATACAAGTTCAGCGCATAGAAATCGTTATGTAGTAACAAAAGAAAATTATTTGTTATCAATTTAACAATTAATTTTCTTTGTTACGCAATTGATAAACGTAGAAGCTTGCTATATCATTATCAGGGTAAACGTTTAACCCTATTTAATGTTGCGCATTAGAGCGTAGCAGGCTAATTCAGAGAGAGTGATTATGGGAACCCCTTTCGACCCTACCAACGATCCACATCGCCGTTACAACCCTTTGTTGGGTGAGTGGGTGTTAGTGTCGCCTCACAGAGCGAAGCGCCCTTGGCAGGGAGCCTCAGAAGAGCCAAACAACGAACAAAAGCCATCTTACGACTCTACGTGTTATTTATGTCCAACAAACACCCGCGTGAATGGTGAAGTTAACCCTGATTACAAAGGTACGTTTGTTTTTCAAAACGATTTTGCCGCCCTTAAGCAAGATACAGAACAAGCCAGTGAGAAAAAGGGGCTGTTTCAGTTCGAAACTGAGCAAGGCTGCAGTCGTGTTATTTGTTTTTCCCCTGATCACAGCAAAACGTTACCTGAGCTTTCCGATGAAGAACGCGTAGACGTAGTCAACACGTGGAAAGCACAAACCGCTGAACTTGGTGAAATCTATCGCTGGGTACAAGTTTTTGAAAACAAAGGCTCAATGATGGGGTGTTCAAATCCTCACCCTCATGGTCAAGTATGGGCGCAGCAGCATGTGCCTACCGACCCAGCGAAAAAAGTCGTGCAGCTACAGCAATACTTTGGTGAAAACGGCACGCCTATGCTGTTGGACTATGCCGAACAAGAAGTAGCGAAGCAAGAGCGAGTCGTGTGTCAAAATGATGATTGGGTTGTAGTTGTACCATACTGGGCCGCTTGGCCTTTTGAGACGCTACTGTTACCCAGATTTGACGTGCAATCTATGCACATGCTCTCGGATTCTCAGTCGCTATCTCTTGCTAAGATCATTGGCGAAATTACAGCGAAGTACGACAACTTATTTGAAACGTCTTTCCCATACTCTATGGGATGGCACAGTGCCCCATTTGATAGTGAAGCGCACCCTGAATGGACGCTACATGCGCATTTCTTCCCACCACTTCTGCGCTCAGCAAGTGTACGCAAGTTTATGGTTGGGTACGAAATGATGGCAGAGGCACAGCGAGATTTGACCCCTGAACAAGCGGCAGACAGATTAAAAGCACTATCCACAGTGCACTATAAGAAACGTGAGAATGCGAATGGATAATCAAGTACTTTCTTCTAATTTTGAAACGCATTACGGCGAAGCGCCAGCGTTAATCGCACATGCGCCGGGTCGAGTGAACATTATTGGTGAGCATACCGATTATAACGAAGGGTTCGTATTTCCGGCTGCAATCAACTTTGGAACGTGGGTTGCGGCAACAAAGCGCGCAGATAATGACATCGTGGTTACCGCGATGGACTACGAAAATCAGCAAAACCAGTTCTCGTTGTCAGACATTAACTATGACGAAGAACAAGGGTGGGCAAACTATGTTCGCGGCGTAGTGAAAGTACTTAAAGAGGCCATTCCAGATTTTGGCGGCGCTAACTTATTGGTTACGGGCAATGTGCCACAAGGCGCTGGGTTAAGCTCTTCGGCATCTTTTGAAGTGGCTATATTAAAAGCGTTAAGCGCGCTGTATGAGTTGCCCCTCGATGGCGTACAGGCTGCACTGTTAGGGCAGAAAGCCGAGAATACGTTCGTAGGCTGCTCATGCGGAATTATGGATCAGTTAATCTCTGCTATGGGTAATGAAGGCATGGCAATGCTGCTTGATTGCCAGTCGCTAGCCATTGAGCATTCACCACTACCAGACTCGCATCAAATCGTTATCATCAATTCGAATGTTAAACGTGGTTTGGTTGACAGTGAATACAACTTGCGTCGTCAGCAGTGTGAACAAGGCGCGTCGTTATTGGGTGTGGCATCGTTGCGCGAAGCAACTATGGAAATGCTAGAAGGCGCTAAAGCACATATGCCAGAGGTGGTTTATCGCCGCGCGAAGCATATTGTTACCGAAAACGCTAGAACACTGGCAGCAAGCCAGGCATTAAAAGCTGGCGACATCGAAACGGTTAGTGAAGCCATGGCGCAATCTCACATCTCCATGCGTGACGATTTTGAAATTACCGTTCGCCCAATCGATTACTTGGTTGAGATCATTGGTGAAGTGCTGGGTAAATCGGGTGGTGTTCGCATGACTGGCGGTGGATTCGGCGGCTGCGTAGTGGCCCTTGTACCTACCGACAAAGTTGAAGCGGTGAAGCAAGTCGTGGCCGACAAGTACTCTGATGAAACAGGGTACAGTGCTGATATTTATGTGTGTACGGCTACACAGGGCGCGTTCGCCTAATTATCGATTTAAATACAGCCTTTATGCACAAACCTCTCCCCTTTCTAAACAATCCTATTCTTTAGAATTGTTTGTGTCCCTTAAGCCGCATCCATTGGTTGCGGCTTTTTTTTACAAAAAGTGCACATTTCTAGTTAAAAAAAGTAAACAAAGTGTGATACTAATACTACCCGCAATAACGCGATAAGTTTAACGGTGAGTTTTTCACCCATTTATGATTTATTGTGCTTTGCGAAACGCGTTTTAATAACGTGACACTGGTGTGGCAACAACCAATATAATAATAAAAACAATTTTTCACCTGTGTACCCTGCATAACAATCGCCGCACCCAAAATAAGAACTTTGGGAAAAACTATGAAATTAGCATCAATAGATATCACGTTGTTCGTGGTATACGTCGTCGCGCTTGTCGGAATTGCGTGGTGGGTTTCTCGCGAAAAGCAGGGTCATCAAAAAGACACAAATGATTACTTTCTAGCGGGCTCAAGCTTGCCATGGTGGGCAATTGGCGCATCACTCATCGCTGCCAATATTTCTGCCGAACAAATCATCGGCATGTCGGGGTCAGGTTACCAGTTGGGGCTTGCCATTGCGTCTTATGAGTGGATGGCCGCCATTACGCTGCTTATTGTCGGCAAGTTCTTCTTACCTATCTTTCTTAAGCATAAAATTTACACCATGCCTCAATTTCTTGAGCAGCGATATGACCATCGCGTGCGCAAGGTAATGGCAATATTCTGGCTAGGTGTTTATGTTTTTGTAAACCTAACTGCTGTGCTGTGGCTAGGTGCATTGGCCATCAATACCATCGCGGGTGTTGATATGGTTTACGGTATGATGTTTTTAGGCCTTTTCTCGCTAACCTATTCACTTTACGGCGGTCTGAAAGCGGTAGCACTAACCGACATTATTCAAGTGGTGCTATTGGTTATTGGTGGCTTGTTCCTGTCGTATACGGCGTTAAACCTAATCAGTGACGGCAATGGTGCCATCCAAGGTTTTGTTGACCTTACTAACAAGCTCCCTGAGAAATTCGACATGATTTTGTCAGAAGACAACCCGCACTATATGGACTTGCCGGGCATTTCTGTATTGATTGGCGGTATGTGGATCATGAACCTGTCGTATTGGGGCTTTAACCAGTACATCATTCAGCGCACGTTGGCGGCAAAGAGCGTTCAAGAAGCGCAAAAAGGTATTGCGTTTGCGGCTTTCCTAAAACTGCTAATGCCTTTAATTGTGGTTTTGCCAGGGATTGCAGCAGTGCTAATTGTGCCAGACTTAGCTAAACCGGACCAAGCTTACCCAAGCCTAATGACGCTAATGCCTGTTGGCCTTAAAGGTATTATCTTCGCAGCCTTGGTGGCGGCGATTGTGTCCTCGCTAGCGTCGATGACAAATAGCGTTTCTACTATTTTTACCATGGACCTTTATAAAGATAAGCGTCCAAACGAGTCGCAGCAGCATTATGTGAAAGTGGGTCGTATCGTAAGCTTGGTCGCGATTATCATTGCTATGGTGGTGGCCAAGCCGCTGTTGGGTAATTTCGATCAAGCATTTCAGTATATCCAAGAATTCACGGGCTTCTTTACACCAGGTATCTGCGCGTTGTTCGTTTTAGGTATGTTCTGGAAGAAAACCACAGCAAACGGTGGTCTGTTAGCTGCATTAGGCTCATTTGTTTTAAGCATTGTGTTTAGACAGTTCTGGCCTGAACTGCCGTTTATTGACCGTGTTGGACTTGTGTTCCTGCTTTGTGTTGCTTTAGCTGTGGTTGTTTCTCTGCTAGAGAAAAAAGGTGTCAGTGAAAATGCTGTCGACCTAAACGAAGTGCAGTTCAAAACCACAAGCGGATTTAATGTGGCATCTATCGCTGTAGTTATCCTTACAGCGGCGTTTTACATTACGTGGTGGTAGCAGACAAGGAAGGGCGTTTTTAATCGCAACGCCCTTGCTAAAATTAGCTAAAAACAACGCGAAAGTTCAGAAGACGCTGACAATAAATTTTGTTAAGTTCTAGAACGTGTTGCAGTTAGTAACGTAAACCTGTGGTGAAAAACTTCAATTTTCCCTCATAAAATACGGTATACTAACCGGCTAATATTCGATGAACTTTCGCGCTTGCTGATGTCTTACTAAGAAGAGTTATACAGCAAGCCACTAAAAACGTTACAGGAGACATCAATGGCAACGAAAGGCGTTAATAAGGTTATTCTTGTTGGAAACCTTGGCAATGATCCTGAAGTTAGATACATGCCTAACGGAAACGCCGTTGCGAACTTAAGCCTAGCAACTAGCGAAAGCTGGAAAGACCAACAGGGTCAGGTTCAAGAGCGCACTGAGTGGCACCGCCTTACAATGTACCGTCGCTTAGCAGAAATTGCCGGAGAGTACCTGAAAAAGGGCTCGCAAATTTATGTTGAAGGTAAATTGCAGACGCGTAAGTGGCAAGATCAGCAAGGCCAAGATAAATACACCACTGAAATTATCGTAGACCAAATGCAAATGCTTGGCGGTCGCGGCGGTGACGGCGGTGGTGGTAACGGTGGTTACCAACGTCCTCAGAACAACCAAGGGGGTTACAACCAGGCGCCTGCACAAGGCGGTTATAACCAAGCGCCACAGCAAGGTGGTGGCCAGCAGGGCGGCTACAACTCAAACCAAGGTGGCGGCTACAATCAAGCGCCTCAGGGTGGCAATCAAGGTCAGCCAAAGAACCCACCAATGGCTGAGCCAGATTTTGACTTCGACGATGACATTCCGTTCTAACCAAAGACAAAAATAAGAATGTTGAAAAATTCTCTATAAAGCCGCTAATAAGCGGCTTTTTTAGTTTTATTAGAAAATTAATGTTGAAAAGTTAAAAATATATACTATATTACTTTATAACAAATGTAAATGTTTATTAGTGGGTGTTCATGAAAGTTGCTGTAAAGAAATTTAAAAGTGGAGAGCGCTACGCCTTTTTATTAGGAGAAGATGGCGTTCCCGATTTTTGGGTCACTCATTTTGTTACGCAAAAACTGCGAATGACTAAAGCTGCAACATCAATTGAGCAATACCTGAAAGACATTAAACATTTGAAACGCTGGGAGGAGATTAACGGTAGGGATCTGCTTGAGGAAATATATAACGGTAAAGTACCTAACCTTGATGATATTAATAAACTTAAAGAGCACTGCTCATATCAGGCTAAAGTGGTTAAAGATAAACCAGCAAGTAATGTGGTCGATATGGGAAAGTTTCATTTATCAAAATCACAAGACAAACCGACTATTGGTAAATCTCAATATATATCCCGTATAGCTCACATTGCAGAGTTTCTTCACTTTATAGGGCAAGAGAGAGTCAAGCATAAGCCAGCAGCCGCAGAACTTATGGAGGCGCTGGATAAGATGAAAACTCGACTTAAGAGTGGTAAGCCAAAAGGAAAATCGAAGAAAGTTTCCTTAGATAAATCTGGTATTCCAGATGATGTATTTGATGACTTTGTTGAGGTAGCTAAGCCTGATTCACATTACAACCCGTTTAAAAACCCAGTTATCAAGTTTAGAAACTATTTAATTGTTCAAGTTTTGTATGAAACAGGATTTAGATGTGCTGAGTTATTAGCGCTTCGAATTAGCGATATTGGAACAGATATTGACAATCCAGCATTGTCAGTTGTTAGAAGACATGACAGTAAGGATGATCCTAGGTTAAAAGAGCCAACAGCAAAGACCCTCGGCAGAGCTGTTTCTATTACAAAAGAGCTAAGAGACTTGTTAAATACTTATATAAAGGTTCATCGTGCGGATACGAAAGTAGCGAAAACACACCCATTTATTTTTGTTTCTCACAAAGATAAGGAGGGACATTACCAGTCTGGACAACCGCTCATTCAACAAACAATTAATGATGTATTTAAAAGCATTAAAGGTGTTAACCCTGAGCGTTTCTGGGCTATTACACCTCATTCTTATAGGCATTATTTTAATGATCAACTGTCAGATCAGATTGATGAGGAAAGAAGGGCTGTCAGGCAAGAAGTAAAACGATTGGAACAGGCGGGGTTGCATCAAGCTGCAAAGCAATATGCAGACGAAAATAAGATTACAAAGCAGCGAGAGCTGGAGATAAGAGCTGAATTAAATGGACATTCATCTCTTAAATCAGGTGAGATTTATCTCAAGCGAACTGCAAGAAAACAGGCACAAAGGATACGCCAAAGAATGCAATCGCGGATGAAGCACAAAACAGACGAGGGTTATCATGGTAGCTAAAGCAAAAAAATTACACGGCTCAAAAAGCGCTAGAACAAAGTCGGATAAGCGATACAGTAAAGCTAACTATGAATTTGATGTGTATGACGATCTTTGGCAATTAGATGCAAATAAGTCACTGAATTTTGATTTACTGGCCCCTCTAAATTTAGACCCAAAGTTCGAAATTAACTTCAAACTAGCCTTGGCTGACTATGCTTCAGAATTTTCGTCTTCTTATGCGTTGAATATATTCATGTTTAGCCGATTGCTTTTTGCAATTGGCGTGAGTGATGCTGTTCGAGAACAGCATATAGTGAATTTCAAAGCGACCCTGACTAAAAGCACTGAATACAAGCTTGGTTATATTCGTGCATTTTTACTGGACTGGCACGACAAAGAGATCAAAGGAGTTGATAAAAAGGCGGTTGAGTTACTTAACTCACTTAAACTTTCTGGTAATGAAAAAGGAAAAGCTGTTGCCTTAGGCTGCCCTTTTAGCGGAGCGTATTCATTTGAAGAACAAACAGCCTTTATAAACTGGTACGTGGATGCCTTTACTGAAAAGCAGATCTCGTTGACTGATTACGCCTTTATCATGGCACTACAACAAACGGGTGCCCGTCCTGTTCAACTCACTTATCTCTACTATGGAGATTTAATAACAAGGACTGAAGAAGGTGTTGAGCATTTTGATTTACAACTCCCAAATGCTAAAAAACGTGATGAACATTTTAGAGGCTCTTTTCAACTCAAGAAGGACACTGGTGAAGATTTAATGCTGGTGCTAAAAACGCAGGCAAATCAATCCATCAAGGCTGTTGAAACACAATTTGATATTAAATTGAAATCCAGCCAAAAGAACCAAATTCCTATTTTCCTCAATACACGAGAAATGTCTAAACTCGCTAGTTTTGATGAATTTGAACAGCTACAACAAAAAACGCCTGACTTATTGTGTATACGGATGAAAGGAGCAAATCCTTCTATTGGTGAAATGATCAGGCGTTTGTCTCGACTTTGCCCTTTAAAAACAACACGGATTAAGTTAGATGATGGGTTTGGTGATTTGCATATCAATCCCAGACGATTCCGCTATACCCATGCAACCAATATGGCAATGTTAGGAGCAAGCGATTATGCAATAGCCGAAGAACTAGGCCAGTCGGATACCCAACAAGTAAAAGTCTACACTGAGTTCAACGAAGCAATGGCTGACAGAATTGATGAAGCATTGGCATCTGATTTAACGCCATTGGCGCAGGCATTTTCAGGTACTTTAATAGATAGCGAAAAAGACGCAATTCGAGCCAATGATCCTCGTAGCCGAATTAATAACAATGATGGCAATCCTGTCGGAAATTGTGGCAAGTTTGGCTTTTGTGCTAATGGCACAATTCATTGTTACACCTGCAATAAATTTCAACCTTGGCTGAATGCACCTCATGCTGAAGTCCTGAAAAGTGTCATTTCTGAACGTGATCGAAAGCGTAAAATGGGTGCAAGTGAGCTTGTGTTACAAGGCCATAATCGAAGTATTAATGCAATCAAAGTAGTCATTCAAAAGTGTCATGTTAGAAAGCAAGAGCTAGAAAAAGAAGGGGCGTTAAATGTCTGATGTATTGGTATTTACACCGAAGCATAAGCTCGATTACCAGAAAAATTATGCGGACTTCATAGCATTCGCAAAAAATGACTTATCACTTTTTGGTGATCATGAATTTAATGCCCCTCTAGGAACTCAGAAAGGATGGGAATGTGATAAATGGTCTTGGGACACAGCAAGAGGAAAGAAGTTAACTATCGTATTTGGAAACAGTGTAAACCAATCCAAATATATACCATTCAAACAGCCATTTGCTGATTTTGCCAAAGCCTATGTACGTTATGAGCAGTCACTAAATCATAGAGACTCAACCGCTTGGGCTTCATCTTTAGTGTGGATCTATAATGCGCTAAAAGAAAACACGACTCTAAATGACAGATCTGATGTTGATATTATGCACCTCAATAACACATTGATAAATCGTGTTGAGGAGCAGATTAGGAACAGTAAATTAGGTGCTGGAGGAAAGCGCAATATTGGTCTGTCATTTGAAAAAATATTGAAGTTCATTAAGGACAAGCGATTCAAGCTAGATCTACAAGACTGGTCAAATCCTTTCCCTCGTCCATCTGATTCCAGAATTAAACTTGATGAAGACAGTCGTAAAGAAGAAGTGGAGAAATGCCCTTCTGACTATCAAATGCTTCAAGTGGCGGATGCCTTTCACAAAGCTAAAACACCTCGTCAAAAGTACTTCTCCAGTCTATGTGTAATGTTGATGTGCCAGCCGAGTAGAAATACAGAACTTAATGGTTTAACAACAAATTCATTACAAAGAAGTGAAAAGGGACGTTTATATCTAATGTGGCATCCTGCAAAAGGTGGAGATCCCGTTAAAAAGTGGGTGCCTAAACTACTAGAGGATGTCGTACAGCAGGCATTTGACAGACTTATTGATATTTCCGAACCCGCACGAACTGCTGCGAAATTTGCTCATGAAAATCCAGAAGTATTTTTAGTTCATAATGAATGCATTACACCTGCTGATTTTCCTCAAGATAAACCGTTAACATACAACCAATTCGCAAAAGCGATGGGATTTAAGACTGGTCTTGATTTTAAAGGGACACAGATGAGTTGGTCACATAATGGTGCAATAAAATGGTTGCGCAATTTGATAAGCCAACTTAATCATGTGACTGACTGGAAAAAGGACTTATTAAAAGGGGGTACAGTAACTCAAGACAACGAAATACTGACCAAACACACTCATAATCCAACTGGGGTAAGCATCGCGTTCCCTAGTTATAGAGATCTGCGCTCTGTTGTTGACCAAAAATATACAACAAAAGGCTTTCCCAATTATGGCGATGTCAAAATCTGGGACTGCATTACCTTAGTTCGAGAAAATGAGTTTCATAAAGAGTTTGATGTTAAGTCGTTTTCGTGGGTAATGGTGGGTCACGGATCTGTAAGTGACGCTATAGGTTCTGATAGACCCTCAGGAGAAAATCAAATTGAATCGGTTTTTGATGAATTGTCTATTACTGACGAAGACGGTTCTCGATTGCGGTTAAATACTCACCAACCTCGGCATTGGTTAAATACCAAGTTAAAACTCGCTGGTGAAGAAGATTGGTTGATTGCCAAATGGTCAGGTCGAGCGGATATAGAACAAAACAAAGCTTACGATGGTAGAACACAAGAACAGAAATCACGGCTAACGAAGCGCATAGGTCATGTAGTAACTGGAGAAGGTATCATGACGGTTGCTCAAGCTAATCAGTTTTTATCGCCATACACATCTGAGTCGCCACCTCCTGCAATCGTTTTACATGATTTAGGTTTACCCGTTTCTCTTAAATCACTCGGTATTAATAGGTCGGGTGTCGCTCAATTTACAGGGTTAGGTTACTGCGTTCACAACTATGCGGAAAGTCCATGTGTTAAAAATGGTGATTGTGCGGTCTGTAGTGACCATGAATGCCTCAAGGGACTGCCTAACACCCTAGAAGAGCTTAAAAACCTTGAGAAGCTTTATGAGGAGCAACTAGAGGATGCAATCGTTAAAGCAGGAGATAAAGTTTTCGGTGCTGATCGTTGGGTAACAGCTCTAGGTTTCAGGTTATCAAAGATCAAGACCATTATTACCATGATGGAAGACCCTAACACACCTGATGGGACACCTATCAGAATACCTGATGAATTAGACCCATCACCAGTCAAACGCTCACTCAATATTGATGAGCAAAATGTAATTCCTACTTTTGATCTCACCGCCTTAGCACTATCAGATATGGAGGAGTAATCATGGCTTTTGTAACAGACAACAAAGAAACAATACTTGGAATTATTGATGGTTGGAGTGGAAAGCTGACTTATGATCTTTTGTCAGAAAAACTGCAATCTGAATTGGGCTTAAAGCGCCCTCCATCACGCCATACATACACAAAACATGACGAAATCAAACATGCTTTTGACTTGAAGAAAGAAGAGTTAAGAAACAAAAAATCTGCTGCTATCGAAGAAGCCAAGTCTTTATTTGATAGTTCCGATAAATTAAGTCAACTCTTGGAAAATTTGGATAATGATGATGCAACCATCGCTGAGCTTATAAAGCGAGTTGAAAAACTTGAAAACGAGAACGAGAGGCTTAATTCAGAGAATACACGGTTAAGTACCCAAAACGATATTTTGCTCGAAAGGTTTGCTAGATGGCAACACAACCTTCAAAAGATGGATGGCGTTGATTTGAACAAGCTTGCGGTGAATATTGATAATGGACTACCTGCTAAAAACAGAGATTAACGAGTGTATTTTCAATACGAATAAGTCTTTATACCTCACGTTATAATATAAAAAGCCTGCAACTGGTATGCAGGCTTTTTGGGGAGTATTTAATTTAGAGGATTATTTGATTGAATGCACTAATCAAAAGAAACCTTTTCAGCAACAAGTATTCCATCTTCATTGACCACACCTTCAATTTCGACTGATACTCCATCAGCTAGGTCATCAATCGTACCATCTTCAAACTCTGTATCATCATTGGTTGTGATTTTCTGCTCTCCAATAGAAAAATCAGTCGCGGAAATAAACTCTGAAATAGTGCCTGAGACCTCGACTTCATTTTCATCGAATTCTTCAAATTCAACTTTAAACGCTACAATTGAACCGTCGCTGTTTGCATATCCTTCTACTTCAATTTCCACACCTAGCGCTAAATTTTCAGCCGTACCATCGTTAAAGGCAGTAAACTCATCTGTAATTACATGTTGTCCATCAATTTCGAAATCAGTTGCAGAAGTAAATACGGTAATAATTCCTTCAACTTCAACATCATCAGGCTCTTCAAATTCAACTTTTGTTGCCACGAGCGTTCCATTTTCATCGAGCACACCTTCAACTTCCAGTGTTACACCAAGTGCCAGCATTGAAGCGCTGCTGTTCTTAAACTCAGTTTCACTGTTAGTAGTTATAGATTGTTCGCCAATTGAAAACTCCGTTGCTGATACAAATACTGAGACAACGCCTTCCACTGATATTTCATCAGCTTCTTCAAACTCGATTTCATCAGCAACCAGAATGCCATCATTATTGATGTGTCCTTCAACCTCTACATGAACGCCTAAAGCCAAGCTTTCAACACTACCGTTATCAAATTCTGTATTAGCTGTCGTTGTGATGGCTTGCTCACCAATAGTAAATTCAGTTGCGCTTGTGAAACTTGTAATTTCACCTTCTATCTCACTTTCACGGTCATTATCATCTTCTGATTCAAACTCAATTTTTTTCGCGACTATCGTACCATCTTCTGCTTGATGCCCTTTAACTTCCACTTCAATACCTACAGCCAATAAATCAGGGTTGCCATCTTCATATCGTGTAAATAGGTTAGTGGTAATTGAGTGGCCGTTAACAGTAAAAGCCTCTATCGAGTCAAAACTATCTATGTTGCCTTTAAGCTCCACAAACGGCTCGGTATCACCTGAATCGTTTTCTTTTGACTCAATCTCAATTTCAAGTGCCAACAGCGAGCCATCATCTTGAGGGATACCTTCTACTTCAACTTCGGTATCGTTTGTTATAGCAGAGAAAAATTCACTTGAGGTTAGCTCTGAGCCATTTGGTGATTCAATCACACTAGCTTCCGTTACTTTAACTCTTACACCATTAACAGAAAACGTTGGGGCGCTAATATCTGATACTTTACCTTCCAACTCAGTCGTTTCCGTATCATCGTCAACTTCGTTGGCTGTTTTTTTACGTTTTATCTGACTGGCAAGCAGTTGGCCTTCGTTATCAAATGCCTTAATAGAAACCTTATCGCCAATTAAAATATCATCGATTCTAAAACGTCTTTCATCGTCTTCTGAGTCATCAATAAAACGCGTGTACTCATCAGTAAAAATTGTATTACCTAGAATAACAATCGAATTAGTATCTAGGTCGGTTGACTGAACAAGTCCTTCTATTTTAATTTCAGTGTCCTGCGCAATTCTGATTTCGGTTGCGACCAAGACTCCATCAACAATTGTGCCTCTAACGGCAATCTCGACACCATGGGCTAAATCCGAGCTTTGTCCCCCTTTGAAGATGGTTTCATTTGTAGTTGTGATGGCTTGGTCATCTACCACAAAGTCGGTTATTGACGTAAACACCTCAATTTCACCCTCAAAACCAATAAGCTGACCTGCTAAATCTGGCGCTTCTTCTACTTCAACTTCTGAGGCAACTAACACGCCATCAACAAGGTCTGTTTCTGATTCAACTTCGACTTCAACACCATCTAGTAACTCTCCCTCTACTGTAGCGTTAGAATAATCAATGGATTGCCCAGCAATGTTGAACGTCATTGTTACTGTATCAAGTTGCGATACCTCTCCAACTAATTGATATTCTTCTGAGCTATCGGATAACTCTATTCGGGTAGCTATGTATTGATCATCGCTGTTTTCGATAGCGCTAATTTCAACCCAGTTACCTATCTGAATAGCATCAAAAGTTACATCGTCAAACTCAGTTAAATCATCAATAAAGTACACTTGACCAAGCAGGGTAATGGTTTTTTCGGCTAAATTAATGCCTGTGACAGGACCTTCCGCACTTGCTTGGTATTCTATGGAAGACGCTTCTGCGCCATCACCATCGGCTCCAATATTTCCGTTTATGGTGACAACCATACCTATTTCTAACGCATCTTCAGTATCTGTTTCTCCGTTAGCGGTCACAACAGCTTGGTCTGTTTCGAACTTAACACCATTAATATAAACACTACCAAAACCTGTAATTACGCCAGTTGCCGTTACAGGAGCTGTATAATCAATGTTTACGCTCAGGGTTTGACCTTCTAAAACGGTTACAGTTTGTGACTGACCGTTGTTAAAGCTATAAGTGACTCCTTGAGTGGTAACACTGTTCACACTCAAAGTGTAATCGCCAGTAACTAGGTTCGATAATACTTCTCCTGTCGTTAATGACGTTGAGTAATTATTAGGGCCTGTTATCTGTATATCTGCCGATAAGCCTGATGGTAGTCCAGCGACAAGTACCTCAAGGTTTCCGTAGGCAGTCATGTCGATAGGATGAGAGTTAGTTTCGCTTGAACCTCCGCCACATCCAACGCTGGACAATACGATGAGTGATAGGGTTGATAGTTTGAATAAATTCTTCATGTTTCACCTATAAAATTGCAGGTAGAAAACATCGACAGACAAGGGATTTAAGTGAATTAAGCTTATCGATAGACTTTTTCTACAAACGAAAAAATGACATAAAAATTTATGTCATGACTGCCCGTGGACAGTTTACCAATAATGATAGGCGAAAATTTTAATACACCTATCATCGTTCAATATTTTCATAAAACCGTAAATGAAGCAACAAAAATATAATGCTAGCAACGAAGCTTAAGGCTTTTTCAAATTATTCTAAATCAGTCGTAAGTTAATTGAGATTTTGTTTTATTCTTCTCTTGCTTCTCTTGCTTCTCTTGCTTCTCTTGCTTCTCTTGCTTCTCTTGCTTCTCTTGCTTCTCTTGGTTTGAACTAAAGTTTATATTTACGAAAGGTTCATGAACTTAAATTTAATTTGCATATAAAGTTCATTTGAGTTGAGTTGTAAACTAAAGTTATAACTTTAGTTCAGTAAAAGTATGGAGAAAGTCATGAATCGTAGTTATCTGAATGAACTTGGAAGGTTTGAATGCGAAGGCGTTCAATTTACTAGTGGTGATGTGGTTGAAGTATTTGACGATGGTGAATGGAAGGTAACCAGAATCGAATATAGCGACAGCCAAGGCGGTTATTATTCTGTTGATGGATATGAATTACTTGGACGGCCTTTAAGGGCTGCTTAGGCTTGTTTATTCAATAAGGAGATCTAAGTGGCACAGATAGGGTATGCAAGGGTTAGCACTCAAGAGCAAGATCTTGAAGCTCAAGTTGAAGCGTTAGAACGTCATGGTTGCGAGAAGATATTTTCTGGTAAGCAAAGCGGTAACTCTTTGGATAATGTAAAAAAACTTGACGATCTTCTGGATTACATCCGTGAAGGTGATGTTGTATGCGTTACAAAACTTGATCGTTTGGGAAGAAGCCTAAAGGGGATCATGACTGCAATTGATGGTATTCATTCAAAAGGCGCTGCTCTTACAACACTTGATGGAGTTATTAACAGTGCGGACGATTCGCCATTTGGGAAAGCTGTTCTTCATGTTATTGCTGTTTTTGCTGAGCTGAACAAAAGCCTGATCATCAAAAATACCACCGAAGGTCGTGAACGGGCTATTGCTCAAGGAAAGCATATGGGCAGGCCAAAGACTATTCCTGATTCTGACAGGGAAAAGATCCGCAAATTAGTTCTGTCAAAGCAGAAATCCAAGAACCAGCTCTCAAAGGAGTATGGCGTAAGCAGAACTACGATAAGACGCATCGTGGAGGGCGGTTAAGATGAGTAAAGAAAGAGGTCAACGTAACAGAGATCTATTCCTAGGTTGGGTAGCTGAAATGAAATCGAAAGAGTCGCCTAATTGGTTGGATTATTGGCATGGTGATACCTTAAGCCCGAAGAAAATTGCCGATGAGCTTGGATTTGATTCCTCTGCATTTAAGGAAAAAAGAAACAAAAAGCTTTTTGACTTGTTGCAAGACCTTAAACAAGAACTTGCAACCTCAGGAGTCTACCAACAGCGCAAGGCTAATTTGCCTCTCGATAAAGAGGTAATAGATGTATCCAAAGGTACTGAAGAAGACATAAAGGACAGCGCCAAAGTTCGTGATCTCAAAAGGACAAATCGCAGGCTTCAAAATGAAAATGCCAAACTAGCTGCTGAGGTTGCCAAGCTATCAGAGTTTAAAGAAGTGTTGATTGAAATGGGCTTGTGGAAATGAAGAGTAGCGCTTATCTGGTAAGGATCACCAGAATATACCAATACCGCCCAGATAACGTGCGATTGGGGGCTGTTTTTGTTAATCACAACTTAGGGGCGCATCGCATTGAGATTCTGACTACCCAAGAAAAGCTGAATATTGACCCGAAAGTTGGACAGCAATGGAAAATCCTCAAAGAGCAAAACTTCAGTATCAGACAGCAGCAAGTCAGCACGGGGGGTTATGTTGATGTGTGGCGCTTTATGGAGCCGACACTAAAATGTGTTATGCCAGATAATGGCGTTGGATTTGTAACCTTTTTAAGTACAGAGAAAGGGTTTGAAGGCATAGGTAAGGTAAGCGCTCAATTCCTTTGGGAAAAGTTTAGAAGCGAAATATTTAACGTACTAGAACGTGATAAATATGCGCCTTACGAAAAAGACCAATCAAAAACAAATTTTCAAGCAGTTAGGGAAGTTTTGCTTAGTGACAAAGCGGCACATGGGCTTTGGCATGGCTACAAAGAGTATTCAAATCTAAAACATTCAGCGCAGTTGGTTGAATGGGAAATAGAAGCCCCTATTCAGCGACAATTATTCAGATTTGCCGATCAGGATGCTATCAATTTTCTTACCCAGAACCCATATCGGTTGTTTTCATTGGGGATGCGATTTCACAAGGTAGACGATATTGCACAAAAGCATTTCGGTATAAAACAGGATGATGAAATTAGACTGGTAGCAATCGTAGAACAAGCATTGAGATTATGGAGTGAACAGGGCAATACGGTTGCAGACTGGCAAGACATTAAACCGTCAGTTTCTAAGCTGTTGAACAAAGACCTGCGCTTAGTTACAAGGGCAAGCGAGCTAGATGGCGGTATCGTTGGGTTTGTTAAACAAAACAATCAATATTTCGTTTCAGGCAATTATATATTTGAGAAGACTATAGCCAAACGTTTTGGTAACCTCAGAAAATCAAACAACCGTTGGTCGAGCGAGTTGGAAGAAGCATTCAGAACCTCGTTCCCTGCCGATTGGCCCATTGAAAAAGCACAAGAACGTGCCGTAAGGACAGCATTAGTCAGTCACGTCTTTGCGCTAACTGGAGGAGCTGGAACAGGTAAAACAACAACTACTAAGCTGATTGTAAATGCTTATCAAAAATTAGGTTATACGATATACCCCGTTGCGTTATCAGGGAAGGCAGCTCGTAGGCTTCAACAATCAATCGGTTTTGAAACGAAGACAATAGCAAAACTGTTACGAGAAACTGATCTTGATACGGATAAAGCTGTACTGCTTGTGGATGAAGCCTCTATGTTGGATGCGTATACCATGTGGCGTTTGGTTACTTTGTTTTCTGATATGGTTCGAATCTTGTTAGTTGGTGATCCTTATCAGCTTCCACCGATTAATGCGGGTTTCATTTTAAATGATGTAATTAAAAGCGGTGTAATAAACCATGTGGAACTTGATGTCGTGAAACGACAGGGAGCAGATAGTAGTGTACCTGCATATTCCAATGCCATACGGCACGGCATAATGCCAGAGTCATTAACTACTACTGACATTACGTTCCAAGAATCAACGGGCGATATTCTGCAAGACGCAGTAACTGTGTATTCTGAGTATGACAACGCCATGATAGTCGCTCCTACCAACGATACGGTAAGAAAAGCAAACATCATACTGCAAGGTGTTGTGAACCCTAATAGCAAGCTTCTTGACCTTACGGATATGCCGATTACCAAAGGAAGCTATGACTTCAGAGAAGGTGACCCGATTGTTATTACCTTAACCAGTTATAAACACGATGTTCAGAATGGTACATTGGGGATCATAAAGAGTGCAGAACCTACTGATGAGTATGCTTGCTTAATTGAACTTGAAGACCTTGATGAAAAAGGTAACAAACGTTTGTTAGAAGTCGATTGGCAATTATTTGAATATATCGATCTCGCATACTGCTTAACCTTGCATAAATTGCAGGGGTCACAAGCTCCTAATGTGATTGTTTTGCTTGAACGAGGAAGGTTGCTTGATCGTAGTTGGTTGTATACGGCTGTGACAAGAGCAGAAGATAAAGTACATATTATTGGCAAGGAAACGGATTTTCGTTATGGTGTTAACAAACAAGGCGCAGTTGATACTCGTAAAACCGCCTTGGCAGAAATGTTGAAAAATGTTTAAATTTAACCGTAATTGGTAGAAAATAGCGCAGTTTATCTACATTGTTATTTTTTAATGTTTAAAAGTAAATTAGGGTCACTTGGCGAAAGCTATTGTTAGTAAAGGATGTTGCTACTGTACTGACCCTGAATTTATGTATTTTGTCTTAGATAATTATAATTTTGCCTGTTAATAACGAGAAAATTCCCCAAATTATGAAAACGTTATCCCTGCTTTTTGGCGGTGCTGTTCTGGTTTCAGCGACCGCGGCCATATCTCCTTCGGTATCAGCTGCTCAAACGCTTTATAAGCCGTTTCCAGCCGACGTAATGCCATCGTTAAGTGAGAAAGGTAACTATGATGTTGGCGTGAAGACAATCGAAGCGGCTTATCCTGCTAAAGTAAAAGACATTGCTGGTAATGAAGTCGAGCGATCACTTACTTTGGAGGTTTGGTATCCTGCAGCAAGCTCGGCTCAAAAGGCCACTTACATTAATGAAACAAGAAGTGGTCAGGTGTTTGAGGTACAAGCTGATGCAAGCCGTGATGCGCCTATTGCCGCTGCTGACACTGATTTTCCGGTAATTGTTATCTCTCATGGTTATACCGGTTACCGCACCCTTATGTTTTATTTAGGCGAACACCTCGCGTCTCACGGTTATGTAGTAGCGGCAATCGACCACACAGATTCCACAAACAAAGATGTTAATTTTGCAGAAAATCCGTATTCAGGTTTTCCAAGTACGTTATTAAATCGTTCACGAGACCAAGTTCTTACTTTGAACAGCATCAGCGGAAATACCTTTTTTAAAGAGAGTGTGGATGCAAGCAAAGCGGGAGTGATTGGCTATTCAATGGGGGGCTACGGCGCAGTTAGCACGGTAGGAGGATGCTATGCTTTTAACGACCAAACCGCTGCAACCTTCACTGGTACACAAGATCCTAAAACGGCGGCGTTAATTAAAGAAGCGCTTAACACCTGCGCAGGTGGCAAGGCCAGTAGCGAAGAAGCATTACCAGCCTGGAAAGCGGCGCTAGCACTTGCGCCATGGGGCGGGCAACATCAGCTATTTGATGTGCAATCGCTAAACAATATTAAAGTTCCTGTTCTTTATGTTGCTGGGGATAACGACGATATTTCTGGCTACGACGGTATAAAGTGGTTATTCGATAATACCGGCAGTAAAGAATCTAAGTTACTAACCATTAAGAATGCACGCCACAATGTTGCACCTCACCCTGCACCTAAAGAAGCTTATGGCAGTGAATTTGATTTGGGAAGTTACATTGAGCCGGCATGGGAAGTGCAAAAGCTTAATGCCATTAACGAGCATTTTGCGCTTGCGCTTATGAACTGCCATGTGAAAGGTTTAAAAGATGATTGTGAATACCTGAACGTGAGTGGCAGTAGTGCCCAAGTACCCGTAGATGGCAAAAAGCCAGAGCCTTGGAAAGGGTTTGACGATCGCTGGGCATTAGGCTTGGAGATGCAAAGCAAGTAAGCACCACAAAAAAGCGAGCAGCGGCGTAACACCGCTTAGCTCGCTTTAGCTTCTAGCTTTCGAGTCTCCAGCTCTATACCGCTTTAACGGTATAGATCAATGCAGTTTGTGGGAAGAGCACCGGCAGCTGCATACCGTATTTCATCAATACTTCGCCAGAGAATACTTGCCCTTCAGTTTGTTGCAAAATAGACGGGGTGTATTCTTTTAGCTTTTCAGGCCAAACACGCTCAATGGTGTATTGTTTGTTAGCATCAAGACCTGCAAAGTAGAAGCGGTTTGGCGTAGTGCGAACAGTTTCCATAACGCTGTTATATGCAAAAATACCTTCTTGCTTGTCTTTAGACACATAACCAAATTTTACGTTCATGCCGTCATCGTCCATGCGGAAAAGGTCGCCGCCGTGGGTGATATGACGATACTTTTTGTAAAGTGAAATAGCATCAGTAAGTACGCTTTGCTCGTGGTCAGTAAGTTCACGTGGGTCCATCTCTATACCCATATGGCCAAACAAGGCTACTGCCGAACGTATCTCAACAGGTAAGTGTCTACCCGTTATATGGCAGTCGCGCGGGCCAACGTGTGCGCCCATTACTTCAGCCGGGAAGAAATAAGAACAACCACGCTGAATATACAAACGGTCTAGTGCGTCGTTAGAATCCGACGTCCAGAAACGATCTGTGTGTGGCAAAATACCTAAATCTACACGGCCGCCTCCTGAACAACAGCTTTCTATCTCAATGCCTGGCTTCGCTGCCTTAACGCGGTCTATTAAGCTGTAAAGCGCAGCCATTTGACCATGCATCGCAGGTTTACCGTGAAGGTTGCCGGGGTGGTTTACGTCGCGGTTCATGTCCCATTTGATGTAGCTGATTTTGGGGTACGTCTTCAGTACATCAGTAATCACTTTATAAAGGTACTCAACCACTTCAGGGTTGGTTAAATCCAATACGTACTGATTTCTAAAAGGAACGTGAGGGTTATTCTCGGTTTGCAGCGCCCACTCAGGATGTGCGCGGTAAAGGTCGCTGTCAGGGTTTACCATCTCTGGCTCAAACCAAATACCGAATTCCATGCCAAGGCCAGTAACATGGTCAATTAGCCCGTCTAGTCCTTCAGGATAGATAGCTTCATCAACAAACCAGTCGCCAAGCCCTGCCTTGTCGTTTCTGCGCCCTTTAAACCAACCATCATCTAACACAAAGCGCTCAATGCCCAGTGGTGCAACTTTATCGGCTAAGGCTTTAAGTTCATCTTCGTTATGATCGAAATAAATTCCTTCCCATGTGTTGTAGTGCACTGGGCGAGGCTTCGATTCAGCACTGTGGTTTAGCACGTTGCTGCGAATGAAGTTATGGAACTGTTGTGATAGCGAAGAGAAACCTTCACAGCCATAGCCTGTGTAAAGCACGGGGGATGTATAGCTTTCGCCAGCGTTAAGTACCAATTCACCTGGAAATAATAACTCACCAAACTGCACATAGCTTCTGCCATCAGCCATAAGCTCGGCGCGAAGCTTGTGGTTTGCAGAAGCGCCAAGGTGATAGCCATAGCACTCACCGTTAAGTTCACCCGTGCCTTGAGGGAATGCAATCAGGCCAGGGAAGGTGTCGTGAGATGTTTTGCCTCGGCGATTTTCACGTACATAACTTCCAAAGAAGAGATCGTGATCTTTGGTTTGAAACTCTGCTGACCAGCGGCCTTCAAATGTTTTAATTTTACTTACGGAAGTAGGCAAGGGCAGGCTAGCGGCATTTAAGTAAGTTAAGTTGAGTGGAGTATCACCGCTATTTTCAATGCGAGAAACATACTTAACTACACTGGTATCTGCATCGAGTTCGGCAGTTGTAACAAGGCGCATGCCGCGATGCGTGTCTTCGGCAATAAAAGAGACAGATTGCGCGTTATGATTAACATCAACCAAGCTAAAGCCAGCCGACCATTGATCTGCATTGCCCGATACCTCTAGCCCTGGCTGACCTGTCCAACCTTCACCGTGAGTAGGTACTAGTGTAATCGGTGGCTCGATAACCGGCGCACATTTAGCTTCTTGACGTGTATTAAGAACACTTAGCATTTCTGGGGTGGTGCTGTCACTTAATGGCGCACCATAGTAAATAACCTTGGGCATACGACCTTGGCAGTCGAATATTAAAGTAGCCTTTTCGTTCGACAAACGAACGAATGATGTGAGTGACGACATAAAAACCTCATTTTACATGCCTAGATGTTTATAGCGCATGTTGTTAAAAGAAAAGATGACTGAAAAGTACAGAAGGAACATCCGTACGGTTTTATGGTTTTACAACGGTTTATCGAGCTTAATACCTGCTTTCTTGCACGGTCGTCGAGTAATTAAATCTGTTTCAATCACGCTTACAGAGTCTTCTCTCTGCTTTCATCTACTTCACAGCGTGTGGCGGAACAAAAGTAAGCAACAAACCGTACTTTTGCTCCGCCACAACCGTAGTAATCCTAGTTATCTGAACCAGCCAATATATGGCTGACCTTATTAGCCGTGTGCTTCTTCGCTCTCTATCAAACGACCACGCCATTCTGCCTTTTGCTTAAATACAACCCGATTTAAGACAAGGGCGAGGGCAATACAGCAAACCAATGTGACCAACATCAGGTGAATGTAGTGCAGGCCGAAAGGAGCGTGTACAAAGCTAAAGAAAGCGTATAGACCCACACCAAAGACAACTGCCGCTATTCCCGCGTTGGCGTTTACGTTATTAAATAGTAATCCAACAATAAAGATGGAAAGAATAGGCATACTTAACAACCCGAAAAGTTGTTGAAGCAGGTTGATGATGCTTTCTGCTTGCGCATACACAGGAACCATAACTAGCGATACAATAGTAAGCGCCGCGGTCACAAAGCCGCTTAAGCGCGCAACGTTTGGCTTCTTCTGAAAATACGCCTCGTGTATATCGCAGACATAAAGTGCAGTCGCAGAGTTGAGGTTACTGTTGTAAGTAGTGAGTACTGCTGCAGCGAGGGCCGCTGCAAATACACCTGATAGCCAGCTAGGTAAAACATCACCTACCAACGTACCGTAAGCGGCATCGTTGATATCGCCGTACAGCTTATACGAAATGATACCTGGAACTACGATAATGGTAGGAACAACGATAAAGCGGATGATCGCTGCAGCGTATACGCCTTTCTGTGCTTCTTTTAAATTAGGTGCAGCCATGGCGCGCTGAGTGATTACCTGATTCGTACTCCAGTAGAAAGTCTGGATAAACACCATACCGGTTAATAACGTGTGCCATGGTAGAGGTGAATCATTATCACCAATTAGGGTTAAGCGTTCGGCAGGTATGCCCGAGAAATCAAAATCGATTGCGAATAGTGTAAGAACGACAACAACAATCGCCATAGTCAAAAGCAATACGCCAGAATAGGTATCTGAAACTGCAACCGCGCGAAGCCCACCAAAGATAGCGTAGAAGGCACCAATCAATGCAAAAGCGGTGGCAACATACATAAGTGGAATGTCTACATTGAACATGTTAATCATGAAAAGCGAGCCGGTGTAGATTACGGCAGGCATGAAAATAAGGCTGCTACCTAGGAAGAAAAGAAGGCCTATTAGTGCTCTTATATGCTTGTTGTTATAGCGCATTTCCAGCAATTCGGTGGTTGTGGTGCACTGATAATGATAATAGACGGGAAGAAAAACTCGCGCGAGAATGATTAGGCCCGCCACCGCGGCAAATTCCCACCACGCAAGCAGTGCCATTTGGTTACCGTTCATCCCTACAAGTTGATCGGTACTTAAATTAGTTAACGTTATTGAGCCCGCGACGTATATCCATGTTAGTCCGCCGCCAGCTAAGAAATATTCTTTGTTTTCGTTGGCTTTACTATGCCCATGACCGCGACACTTTAAATAGGTAAGAAGCCCGATAAGTGCGGTGATGAAAATAAAAACGACAAGTTGGGTTAAGCTGCCTGACACGAAAAACTCCTCAGCAGAATAAAGACAAAAGGGGGCAACAGCGCCCCCTTGATAGACTAGTTGTTATTAGAAGCTAGCACGAACACCTACAGCGTAACGAGCACCGTCAGCAACTTGTTGAACGAAATGTTCTGATAAGCGACCGCGACGCGTTAGCTCTTCGTCAGTAATGTTAATGCCTTCGAAGAATACCGTAAGAGACTCAGTTACATCGTAACTTACACTCATATCAACTTGGGTGTAAGTCTCAGTGAAACGAGGCTCAGTACCACCAAGAGTACTTACCGCTTCTTGCATAAAGGTTTCACGATTGTTCAGTGCAACACGTGCTTGGAACGCATCTTTTTCGTAGAACAATGTAATGTTTTGTGAGTTACCTAAACCTGGTAGGCTAAATTCTGCATCTGAGTTAACGATAGTAGCATTAGCTTGGATACCGAAGCCGCTTTCAAGCGTGTGCAACCAAGCAAGCTCTAAGCCTTCTACTTCAAGCGTATCGCCGTTACGAGGGCGCAGAACGCTAAATACATACTCGCCACTTTCTAAGAAAAGAGACTCATCAGCAACATCACCTGCAATGAAGTCTTCCACTTCTTTGTTAAAGGCTGCTGCTGAGAAGTAGCTAGTATCATCGTAGTACCATTCTAAAGATACATCCCAGCTGGTGGCTTTATATGGCTTAAGTTCAGTGTTACCCGCTTGTGCTTGCAAGTTACCCGGACGGCTCACAGTAACATTAAATACAGGCACTAAGTCATCCATCATTGGACGCGTTAGCGTTTCAGAAAACGCATAACGTAGGTATAAATCGTCAGTTAACTGTAGCTTAACGTTTAAGTTAGGAAGCAGCGAAGAGTAGCTGTTTTTCTCGTTAACCGGCGCACCTACTTCTGTTTCATAAACTACATTAAGGTCTGACGGATCGTTAGGGATTGGCTGAAGATCTCTTACAATCTGACTTGTCCCGTCTACTGAAGTGTCAGTTTCGCTGTAGCGGAAGCCAAAATTCACATCAAGTGGCATCTCTGAGATTTCAGTAGTGAAGTAGAATTGTGCGTACGCACTTAATACTTCTTCGCTCACTACGAATGAGTCATTGCTTGGCTGTGGGTTGCCAATATTTGTTGCATCAATTGCTGCGCGAACATCATCGAATGATTCACCTGTAGCGTCTGCAATTTGCTGTACTGCTGCATCAGACGTTGCGTAGTCAAAGAACGCTTCAGGGTCGTAAGTTAGCCACTGATTAGGCACACCACCGAAGTAGTTTTGTGCAGTAAATACACTTAGAAGCTCGTCAGGAAGATCGAATGTGTAGCCACAATAAATGTCACAACCAGAAGCGAACAAGCGAGTATTAGATTTTTCACGATCTTGGAAATAGATACCGAAATCTGCTTTATAGAACGCATTGTCTGAATCAGGTACCCAAGAGAAGTCTGCACGGTATTCACTGATGGTATCTTCCGTGTCAAAACCGTTGCGCTCATTGTAGTGCATACGACCTAGTGAAGGTGTTTGCAAAGCGGCATCACCACCGGCAACAGTCAATGATGGGGTAGCACCTGTGAAATCTACACTGTATTCATTGTTATAACCCACAACAGTGAAGAAGTTGTCACCGCCACTGCTGTCTTCGGCAGTTGAAGTTGAGATATCAATGTTTGCAGTTAAGTTGTCGTTTACTAACCACTCAAGGTTTGCACCGAATGCTTGGATTTCAACATCTCGGCCGTAGCGGCGGCGAATAAAGTCAGTCGCACCACCAACACCGTCTACAACGGTGCTTGTTACACCTGATAGACTACCGTTGTCAGTAAAAGACATGTTGTCGAGGTTGCTATCAGAGAACCAATGGCCAACACTGTGTGCGTCTGAGTCAACTTCAAATTTAGAGTAAAGACCATCTAAAGTAAGCGTCATGTCATCGTTAGGAGCATACTGAACAACAAGGTTACCAGATGTTCTTTCACGATCGACTAAATCAACGATTTGGTCAAAGTTCTGCGGAATGTACACACCGTTGAACTGAGCATTGTCAGCGTAATCAGGGTTATCTAGCTCAGAACGATTGGTTAGGCTTACTTCAGGACGCCAGTAGCGAGTTTCTAGCATGTTTGTTTGTAGCTTACGCTGTTGGAATGATGCAGCAGCTAACACACCTAGTTTACCATCCATAAAGGTATTGGTAATTAAGCCCGACATTTGTGGCGTTGTTTCTTCAGAAATGTCTTCGTACATGCCTTTTACACTTGCAACGGCCTTGAAGCCGTCAAATGCGAATGGGCGAGCAGTTGTGATTTCTACGGTTGAACCGATACCACCTTCTTGCATAGAAGCGAGAGGGCTCTTGTAAACTTTTGCACCGCTGATTAGTTCAGCTGGAAGCGTATCGAAACTAAAAGCACGACCTTGGTTTTCTGTAGCAATCTGGCGGCCGTTAACAAGTACGGTGTTAAAATCTGGGCCGAAACCACGCACAGTAATAAATTGACCTTCACCACCTGAACGATCAATGGCAACACCAGTAATTCTTTGTAGTGATTCAGCTACGTTTTGGTCTGGAAATTTACCTAGGTCTTCAGCCGTAATACCGTCGTAAACAACATCAGATGCTTTCTTATCTAGCATTGATGCTTTCAGAGAGCTGGTAAAACCTTTAACTTCGATAACTTCCACTTCTTTATCAGTAGCAGTAGTTGCTTCCTGTGCCAGTGAAATAGGGGCGTGTAGGGCAGAGGCGATAGCAACACCTAAAAGTGAGCGTTTCGCGATAGGGCCTAACTGTGATGTGTTAATTTTATGTGTCACTGTGTTTTCTCCGTGAGTAGGCTACGTTTTAACGTACTTTGCACTTAAATTACGTTTTTAGTATGTGCGGATCAAGCTTATTAACAATACTTTTACACATTTAACGTTATATTTTCGTGATTATTATTTGTAACTTTATGAAAAATATAGCGTTTCTGGTTTAAGGTAAAAGGTGAAACGTTTACCTTGGAACCAATACTAGCACAAAATGACAATGTAATTACAATGTTATAAAAAATTTTTTTGTATAAAAAAAGTGCGGTCTATAGCCGCACTTTATTAACAATCAGAAAAATAAAAGAAAATTAGCTGCAGCGGATACGGTCGACGGCGGCTTTCCAACCATCATAGGCTTGATCACGTTCTTGCTTGGTCAATCTTGGAGTGAAAACGCTATCACTCTTCCAACAATAGGTTAAATCGTCGATTGAATTGAAGACACCAGCTTGTAACCCTGCTAAGAAGGCAGCACCAAGAGCGGTGGTTTCTGTAATCTCAGGGCGTTCTACTTCAGCGCCCAATATGTCTGAAAGAAAGCCCATTACCCAATCATTACGCGACATACCGCCATCTACACGAATAGTTGTGGGGCGAGCGCCATCGCTTTCCATTGCTTTTTGCAGGTCCTTAGTCTGGTAGCAAACAGACTGAAGTCCCGCAGCAACGATTTCGCTAATGCCTGTGTCGCGGGTTAAACCTAAAATTGCGCCACGGGCATCTGGATCCCAATAAGGTGCGCCTAAACCTGTAAATGCCGGGACAAGGAAGACGCCGTTATCTTGTCTTGCTCGCTGTGCAAGTGCCTCCGATTCGGCGGCATCGTCGATAAGCTTCAGGCCATCTCTGAGCCATTGAACGGTTGCGCCGGCCATAAAAATACTGCCTTCAAGCGCATAAGTCGTTTTGCCGTTTAAACGATACCCAACGGTGGTGAGTAATCGGTTTTTCGATTGCAAAGGGGCGTCACCAGTGTTCAATATCATAAAACAGCCGGTACCGTAGGTGCTCTTGGCCATGCCTTTTTCAAAGCACGCTTGGCCTACTAATGCTGCTTGCTGGTCGCCTGCTACGCCTTGGATAGGAATAGCTCTGCCTATGATGTCTTCTTTCGTTACACCAAAGTCAGCCGCACAATCCATCACCTCGGGTAGCATTGAGCGTGGGATATTGAATTTATTAAGTAATTTCTCATCCCAGCATTGGTTATTGATGTCGAACAGCATTGTACGCGAGGCATTGGTGGCATCAGTTTTGTGTGACTCACCACCCGTTAAGCGCCATATAAGGAACGTGTCTACGGTTCCAAACAGCAGCTCTCCGTCCTCGGCTTGCTGTCTTGCACCTTCTACATTGTCTAATATCCAAGCTACTTTTGTGGCAGAGAAATAAGGGTCTAACAGAAGCCCTGTCGATTCAGTAATGTGTGAGACGAGCTCTTCGTCTTCACTTAAATCTCGACAAAGCTGGGCTGTGCGTCTGTCTTGCCAAACGATAGCCGGGTAGACAGGCTCACCAGTGTTTTTATTCCACACTAAGGTTGTTTCGCGCTGGTTAGTGATACCAACGGCTGCGATATCTGATGGTGTTAATGAACATTTATTGAAAACTTCTTTGAGGGTAGAGACAACGCTTTCCCAAATTTCCTCTGGATCATGCTCAACCCAGCCATCTTTCGGATATTTTTGAGAGAATTCCTGCTGTGCAATAGCGTCTATACTGCCCTTTGGAGAAAAAATGATGCTGCGAGAGCTTGTTGTACCTTGGTCAATGGCAAGGATATGTTGTCCCATAAGGTCACTCCTGAAGATAGTTTTCATAGAGTTTGCATCATTTACACAGGATTAACAATGCTATATTTTCGAAAACGAACATTGGCGTTTCGTTTTGTTATGGGAACATTGAAGTTAAGCACGTATAATTGATGTAATTTTCTAATTCTGAGGACTCGCGATGAATCAAACGCAAAGACACGAAAAAATTGTTGGGCTTATAAAGCTACATGGTTTTATGTCTATTGATGATTTGGTCAGTGCTTGCGAAGTTACGCCGCAAACAATCCGCCGAGACCTTAACCAGCTTGCCGAAAATGGTGTGGTGAGCCGCTATCATGGTGGTGCTGGCCTTAACAGAAGTTGGGAAAACACGCCATATCAGGAAAGGAAAACCCAAAACAGCGAAGTCAAAGAGAAAATTGCTGAAGCAGTGGCTGCGATGATCCCCGACGGCGCATCGTTGTTCATTAATATCGGTACGACGACGGAAATGATTGCAACTAAGTTGCTCAACCACAAAAATCTTCACGTAGTAACCAACAATATTCACGTTGCTACCATTCTTTCGGCTAAAGAGGATTTCTCCGTCATAATTGCTGCCGGTGAAGTTCGCTATCGCGATGGCGGAATCATTGGCGAGGCAACCTGCGATTTTATAAGCCAGTTCCGCATGGATTACGGCATAATCGGTATCAGTGGTATTAGTTCGGACGGTGCACTACTTGACTTTGATTTCAGAGAAGTCAAAGTGTCCCAAGCCATTTTGGAACATACTCAACACGTTATATTAGCTGCGGACTACAGTAAGTTTGAACGCCGCGCAATGGTGGAGCAGGGGCACATTTCACAGGTTGATTGCTTGGTTTGTGATAAAACGCCGCCGCCCAGCATAAGCAAGATAATCGAAGAAAATAACATCACCTTTGTCAAAGCGTGACCATCTATTTACCATAGTTTTCCACTACTCTTAAACCTGTTCTCGGTTTTGGTCGCATTCTACTTTTTGGCAGCCTTCTTTAAACATTACGCACTGTTGCCGCAAGCGCTCTTACACACCACGTATTTTTCAATGTAAATCAGTCAAATATTGTTGCGATTGAATTTGTTCATTCCTTTTAATTACGAATTTTAACTTTCTTTAATGTTCGTAAATGTTCGTTTTGTGTTGACATGTTTTCTTTTTGCTTGTCAAATAGACAACCATATGAGGATATCCATATAAATACCACTAGAGGCAATGTATGAGTCAAAGCAATCAAACTGAACAGACAGTCGACGTTTTAGTCGTTGGCGGCGGTGTTAACGGCGTAGGCGTCGCGCTTGACGCTGCGGGACGCGGGCTTTCGGTTGCTTTGTGCGAGAAAGGTGACCTCGCAGGCGCAACGTCTTCTTCTAGCAGCAAATTAATTCATGGTGGACTTAGGTATTTAGAACATTATGAATTTCGCCTAGTGAAAGAAGCGCTGGCAGAACGTGAAGTGTTGTTGAAGAAAGCGCCTCACATCATGTGGCCGCTACGTTTTCGCTTGCCTCACCAAAAGCATTTACGCCCTGCGTGGATGATACGAATTGGTTTATTCCTCTATGACTCACTGGCTAAGCGCAATATGTTGCCGCGCTCACGTAAGCTAACGACCACCAGTGAAAGCCCGCTGGTTAGCGGTATTTCAACGTGTTTTGAATACTCAGATGGTTGGGTAGATGACGCACGCTTAGTGGTACTAAATGCGCTAGCTGCCCAAGACCAAGGGGCGAAGATATATACGCGTACTGAATGCGTTAAAGCTGAAAAGTTAGATAATTTGTGGAATGTGGAGCTTAAAACGTCTCAAGGGAAAACGTTTACAGTCAAGGCCAAGTCAATTGTTAATGCGGCTGGACCGTGGGCAGTATCGTTTCTAGATCGCTTGGTCAATATTCACAACCCCAATGCGATGCGCATGGTAAAGGGAAGCCACTTTGTCGTTCCCAAGCTATATAACTCTGATGAAGCGTACATTCTGCAAAATAAAGACGGACGTATTGTATTCGTGATCCCTTACGAAGGTGATTTCTCTCTTGTGGGCACGACAGACGAAGACTTTAAAGGTAATCCATCTGACGCTGCAATTTCAAACGAAGAGACTGATTACTTAATTGATGTCGTAAACAACTACTTCAAGTCCAAGATAACACGCGAAGATATAGTCCATACTTACAGTGGCGTGCGCCCACTCTTAGAAGAGAAAAACGCGTCAGCACAAGAACTTACTCGGGACTATAAAGTAGAGCTTAAGGGTGAGGCTGGAAAGCCCGTATTACTTAATATCTTCGGCGGCAAGATTACAACCTATCGAAAGCTTTCAGAGCACGCGGTAGATAAACTTGTCTCATGTTTCCCGAAAGCGAAAAAAGCGTGGACCAAAGAAGTACCGCTACCAGGTGGTGCATTTGAGAGTCAAGAATCGTTAGTTGCTCAACTAACTTCCGAGTTTTCTTGGCTGGACAACGCTATCGCTGAACGCTACGCAAGACAGTATGGTTTGCTATGTTATAAGTTTCTTAAAGGTAAAGCGTCAGTCGATGCTATGGGGACTCATTTCGGGGCTGGTATGTATCAGGCAGAAGTTGATTACCTTATAGAGTGCGAGTGGGCTTGTTGTCTAGAAGACGTGATTTGGCGCAGAACAAAACATGGATTACGCTTGGACAAAGCCCAACAGGAAGTGCTGTCCTCTTATATCTCAACGAAAGTTTCTGGCGCAGTTCAATCGGATGAGTCTGTGGATGCTGTATTGGCAAGCGCCTAACCCGTGAAAAGGTACGCATTAGAAGGAGCCATCTTTGCTTGAAAAGCGATAAGGTGGCTCAATCGCCATTGATTAGCTAGCCCAACAGGATAAAGTAGACGACTTAAAATGAACATGGACGTGATAAACAATACTTCCGTCAAGGAAGTCGTACTTATTAGACACGGTAAGCCTCTCTCGGCGCATAATGACAAAGTAAACTCAGCTCAATATGCTCAGTGGGTGCGTAACTATGATAAATCGATACTCGATCCAACAAGTCACCCAAAGCAGAAGACCCATATCGACGACAGCTACATTGTGGTTAGCCCGTTACTAAGGGCTAAATTGTCTGCGGCTTATTACGGCGCGACTCAAATTGATGAAGAGTTGCCCCATCTTAAAGAAATGGATATTCCTTATTACAAACTTCCGTTCACCTTGCGCAGTTGGCACTGGGTCGTCTTAAGTCGTGCACTATGGTTTATAGGATTTAAAGGTCGATTTGAAAGTTTCAAAGCTGCCAAGCAAAGGGTTAACCTTGTTTCCGAGCGCATCGAAAAACTGTGTGAGAAGCACGAGCGGATAGTGCTATTCGGGCATGGCATGACTAACTATTACACCCGAAAATCACTCATAAAAAATGGCTGGCAATTAAAGCAAAAAGACGGTGATTTTTGGGGAATTACGATATTGCACAAGCCGTTGCCATAATGCTGAGTCTTCGTTTTTAACCAGAAATTCTTAAGGTTTATTTATACCTACTTCATTTTTTCTTCAAAATGTCGATAAAATAGAACAATGCCTAACAAGCGCTAACGACTTGAACAAAGGCATGGGGAATCGACAATGAATAAAACCAACAAAAAGAAACCTTCCACGTCTAATGTTTTTAAAGCAGCTATTGCAGCTATTTTTGCAATTACCCTTGGCGTTACTATCAACTTTCTTCATACCGATGAGCAAGACACCACAACAATCGCATTTGCACTAAACCTAGATACGTTTAAGCGTCATGTCGTCTCGTCTCATTGGCAATGGCGAGTACGCCAACCCACTACTATGATAATGCTGATTCACTACAATGAGTCGGGCAAAGAAACGAACCGTACTCCGGTGCGAATGAATCACAACGGATGGCCGACCGCTGAGCTTTCTAGTGAAGGGTGTGAAAAAATATGGACGTCGCTAGTGGCGACACCACTGCGCGTGGACGGCTTTAAGATCCATGCAGACTATTACGCTGAACTTGAAGAGAACGAAGACAACTATTGGTGTCGCTTCAGCTTGAGCAGCGGCGCGTATTTCGACTATTTTCCTGCAAACGGAACAGTAACAAATTTAAGCGATTAAACTGGCCACATAAACGAACACGCACAATATAAGCCTATACTTATGTAGGTATTTGTTCTATTTAGATAATTAGTCTACTTTTGAGTTAATGCCATGTTACTCATTGGCGCCATAAGGTATTGTCGATTATAAGATAATACTCGGCATTAACGAATTAAGTAGATATATGCTTTCACGCTTATTTTCTTCGAAAAGTAACAAAACTAGCGTCACTGTAGGCGTATCGGTCTGTGCTTCTGAGCTACATATTGTGGCCATAGAGCGCAGTGGCGACGCTGTTTCACTTAATTCTGTTTCTTCAATTCCCTATGATCAGCATCAGCCTCTCAAGCAACAGCTATCGGCGGCGTTAAGCCCGTTTGCTAAGTCGACCTGTAATGTTTCTATAGTGCTTTCACAGGATATGTACCACATGGTACAGGTTGATAAGCCAGAAATGGCAGAAGAGGACATTACAACGGCGTTACCGTGGACTCTTGGAGAGCTGGTTCCCTATGACTCCAGTAACATGGTTTTAGACTATGTCGATTACCCGGTTAAAAGTCGAACTGGCGGCCAAAAGATAGATGTATTCGCTGCCGAAAAGTCCCCACTTGCTGCCGTCGCAGCGAGCATGGCAAAAAAGAAAGACAAGCAGCTTACTCATATTCACACCAAAGAAGTGTTAGCAACTGAAATGGTGCCAAATGATGACTATGCGCGACTACTCATCATCCAAGAGCCCAACAGTGAACCGTTTTTAATGATAGTGCGCTCTCAGGCTATTTGGTTGGCACGTCGCTTACGTGGATTTGTAAGCAAAGTTAATGAGCAGACAGACCTGTCACAGCTAAGTGATACATTGGGATTAGAAATTCAACGCTCAATGGATTTCTATGAGTCGCAACTTAAGCAGCCGCCTTTAAAAGAAATTCTGTTTAAAACTCAATTTGACTGTGTGCCAGTGATCGAACGGCTGAAGCCGTTTCAGCCCGCTGCCATGAATGTCTTTACTCCACAACTTAATTTAGCCGATGTAGTTGAACCTGCCTGCCACTTTGCGTTAGCAAGTGCACTTGTTGCAGCGAGAGAGGTGGCATGAAAAGAACGATAAACCTCTATCAGGACTCCCTAAAACCAAAGAAAGAGCGGTTACCATTCTCGAAGGTACTTTGGCTGAATGGCGCGGCAATAGTTGTCATGTTGGTAGTGGTAATCGCGCTCAATATTACGTTGGTGGCGAAGCAGAAAAAGTTAAATGAAAAAACAAACGCAATTAGCCAATTGAATAGCGAAATTAAAACCTTAAGCGCTGCACTCGAGAAGAAACGAGACACCCAGTCGCTTCAGCAACAGCTTGAAAAGGTGAACGCCAAAATCGAAAACCGAAAACGTCTGTTGGCGTATCTCGATAGCGGAGAGTTGTCATTTGACGCAACAAAGTACGGCGAGGTGATGGACGACTTGGCTAATTTCCACAATCAGAACCTATGGCTGACGAGTATTGATATCGATACACAAACCATTCGCCTGTCAGGCCAAACCTTGGCGCCTTCATCTATACCTGTGTGGCTTAAAAAGTTGCAGCAGTCTCCGTTTTTCCAAGGTAAGTCATTTTCTTCAGTGCAGTTTGATGAAGTAGACGGCAAAGAAAACGTGAAACAATTCTTGATATCCACAGATTTTGAAGGAGACGCTGATGAATCAGTACCAGCAGCTCTCTGAGAAATTCTCCGCTCTTGAAAGCAGAGAAAAACAGCTAATTACATGGGTGAGTTTTGGTCTCATTATCTATCTATTCTTCTGGTTCGGTGTTTCGCCTGCACTTGATGACTTGTCTGCAACCGATAAAGCAGTCATCAGAAAGGAGAGCGAGCACAAAGCACTTGTCATTCAAAGAGATGCCATTCAAGAAGCGCTAACCATCGACTATACAAAGCGCACGCAGCTAGAACTCGACAAGGCCAGAAAAGACCTACTATCAATTGATGAGGCACTACTTTCACTTAATGAAGGGTTTGTCGCAGCCGATCGAATGCCCGAGCTGCTTATGACGCTTCTAAACGAAGAAGACAACGTACGTTTAGTGAATTTTAAGGTCGAGCCTACCGAAACAGTACGCTTCGGTGACGGTGAGTCTCAAAGCACACCGTTTTACCGTCATAACATGCGCTTAATTATTGAGGGAAGTTACTTTGACCTGCGTAGCTACCTAGCGCGCCTTCAAGCCGCCCCTGAAAAAGTCGTAGTAACAGATTTTGCTTACAACGTTGAAGCTTACCCAAGCGCCACGTTAGCGCTGGGGTTAGCAACGGTAAGCAATAATGAAACCTTTATCTCGCTGTAAGGAGAGAGTGTGAAACGGTTAAGAATTGTGGTCACAGCTTTAGCGATAGCAACATGCTTACCTGCAGTTGCGTCTGTCGACCCGACTAGGCCTGCAATCGCCAGTGCATCAGTGTCTAGCAATGAAGAAGCTGTAGCAGGAGAGCTAGCACTTCAATCTATCTTTAAACGCAGTACAGGTTATAGCGCCATCATATCGGGTAAATCTTACCGCGTGGGCGACACACTTAACGAATACACCGTATCAAAAATTAACCCCAAGAACGTGGTTATCACTGACGGACGTCAGCAGAAAATACTAAGAATGTATGCATATGAAATTAAAAAATAGCCTCATTGTTAACACATTGGTTTTGTCTGCAGCGTTAGTTGTGGCAGGTTGCCAATCTTATGGTGTTGGCGAGGAAGTAAAACCTCATATTCGCGATGAACTAGCACGTTCTCAGAATACGACATCAAGTAAACCAACACCGCCCCTTCAGCTTAATCAAGAACTGCTGGCAGAGGTTGCCCGTTATCAAGCGTTACCTGCGCCAACATCACAGAAAATGTTTGCAGTTTCTGCTAACAATGTAGACGTGCGTCCGTTTTTCGATGCGTTAGTTGAAGACACACCCTACAGTGTCGCCGTTCATCCAGCCGTGTCGGGGCAAATTAGCTTAACGCTCAAAGAAGTGGCGTTAGAAGATGTGTTAACCATTATTTCGAGAATGTATCCGTTAGACGTGTTTTTGGAAGGAAAGGTAATTCAGGTTATGCCTTCTCAACTAAAGACGGAATCTATCCCGGTTAACTTTCTTATGATCAAGCGCTTCGGTGTATCTAACGTAAGCGTTATTGCCGGTGGGGTAAGTGAGCAAGACCAAAACAATGGTGGCAACAACGGTGGAATTAACGGCAATAACAATATTAGCGGGAACGCGCTAGGTGGTCAGGGTGGTTTTGGAGGCCAAGGCGGACTTGGCGGCAATAACATCCAACAGCTCAATGGCTCAAACATTCAGACTACCAGTGAAAACGACTTTTGGAGCGATCTAAAAGAGGCACTAAAAGTACTGGTCTCTCCAACAGAAGGTCGCCAAGTTGTGGTTTCACCCCAAGCAGGCTTAGTGACCGTTCGAGCATTGCCCAGCGAAATCGCAGTGGTGAAAGACTTTTTAAACCAAAGCCAAGAGAGCTTACAGCGACAGGTGGTATTAGAGGCGCGCATTATTGAAGTCACGCTAAACGACGGCTATCAGCAAGGCGTGCGCTGGGATCGTATTGCAAGCGGCTTGACGGGCGGCCTCAATTTCGGACTTAGCGGAGGCGCTGTGGCCGGTAATTATTCGGCAAGTGCACTACAACCCGTATTAGATACAAATGGCCAGCCCGTATTAGATACAAATGGGCAGGTGATTTTTAACAATGTGATTGACTCCCCCATTAATGCGGTTAACGGTATCGGTAATATTATTTCGAGCGCGATTGGCGGTGTATCGTCTTTGCGGATTGCTCGTGGCGATTTTGATGGCGTTATCAATTTGCTGCAAACCCAAGGCGACGTCCAAATGCTTAGTAACCCTCGCGTAACGGTAACTAACAATCAGAAAGCCGTTATAAAAGTAGGGCAAGATGAGTACTTTGTTACTGACGTGTCGACCAGTGAAGATCAAAGCGCGACTCAAACCGAAAACGAAAATGACATCGAACTTACCCCGTTTTTTTCAGGTATTGCTTTAGATGTTACCCCTCAAATTGATAGAAGCGGCTCGGTTATATTGCACGTTCACCCATCAGTAACGGAAACGGCAGAGCAGAC
Source organism: Alteromonas sp. G4i35 (assembly GCF_054960375.1). Taxonomy (NCBI): domain Bacteria; kingdom Pseudomonadati; phylum Pseudomonadota; class Gammaproteobacteria; order Alteromonadales; family Alteromonadaceae; genus Alteromonas; species Alteromonas sp. G4i35. Next base: position 38,396 of record NZ_JBHNZD010000013.1, read on the forward strand.
TAAAGTCATTCAGGTGGGCGATCAGCAAATCTTGCTGCCACTGGCACAAAGTAATATCCGAGAGTCAGATACGGTAATTCGTGCCCGCGATGGAGAAATTGTCGTGATTGGCGGTTTGATGGAAACCGTTACCAGTGAGCAAGAATCAAAAACGCCTTTGTTGGGCGACATTCCATTCATTGGTAACGCGTTTAAAAACAAAGCCAAAACGCAGAGTAAGCGCGAGCTGGTGATCTTGATACGCCCATCAGTTGTGCAACCGGACACGTGGGAAAAACAACGTCTTCGCACTCAGTCATTACTTGATCAGTGGTATAGAAACTAATTATGTATCAGGGCTTTTTTCACTTCACAGATATGCCGTTTTCGCTTACCCCGAATACGGATTTCTTTTGTGCGCTTGCGCCACACAATGAAGCGTTAAAAGTCATTTTATCAGCATTGAGTATGTCTGAAGGCTTTATAAAAGTAACCGGTGAAGTCGGTACAGGTAAGACATTGTTATGCCGTAAATTAATTAATCATCTGTCTGATAAATTTGTAGCCTGCTATTTACCCAATCCATACCTTTCGCCTGATGAATTACGCCAAGCATTTGCGAGAGAGTTAGGTATTGTTACGGAAGGAAATAGTGATAATCAAGGCTTGCATAATGCAATAGAGACAAAGCTATTATCCCTTAAAAAAGAGGGGCGACAAGCGGTACTAATCATTGACGAAGCGCAGTCGCTGAGTTGGGATGCTCTTGAGATGCTGCGTCTTTTTAGCAATTTGGAAACGGAAAAAAGTAAGCTGCTTCAAATTGTCTTGTTTGGACAGCCTGAACTTGATGACAACCTGGCAAACGCTAAAGTAAGACAAATCCGCCAGCGCATAAGTTTTTCCTACACTTTACGCACAATGACGTCAGCCGAAGTCGATTACTACATTGGTCACCGGTTGACGACAGCAGGTGGTAACGAGCAGTTGATATCTAGAGGACTGCGCGCATTTATAGCGTTGGTTACCAAGGGTACGCCTCGCTTGGTTAACATAGTTTGTCATAAGATTCTTTTGCGCGCATATGGTCAAGGCAAGGCGTCGGCGACCTGGTCACATACCCTAAGCGCCGTTTTCGATACACATGACTGTAAACGCCGACTTGTCCCAAGGCAGAGTCTTGTTATTTTGTCGCTTGCTGTGGTGGCAGTTGCAAGTGTACTACATGTATACGGCGCAGGTGGCATATGAGTATTTTGAATGACACCTTAAAGTCACTGGATGAACGCAATAAAAGTGAAGACTTTGGTTTGCCGCCAACCGTTGACGTCAGTCAACGCCCAGTGTGGCCAAAAGCGCTCATGGTCATCGCCGTTTTGGTGTTTGCAGTGTGGTTAGGAATTTCACTTTTATCTGGTACTTCCCATCGCGAAAAAAATGAAGATGGATTAAGCACAACGGCCGTTTCAAGTGCCCCGAGCGTTAACAACCCGCCTGCTGAAAGTACAATATCAGAGCGTGTTGCCGATAGCACAGCAGATATAAATGCGCCGTCACAAGGAATGCAATCAACCCCGTTATCTGAAAGTGATATGGCGCTACAAAACCGTGCGTCAGATGTGGCTGAGCTTGTTTTCAATACCGTTGATGAGTCCCTTGAAGATGATGAAGCTCAATACAGAAAAAGGGTTACAACTACGGTATCAGCAACCAGCACAGCTGATGATGTGAATGCGTCAAGCGTCAATAACAGCGCAAACGCCAGTAGCCCTCAATCAGAACTGTCTGCGGTTAGCAAAACACAACCCTCAAGCTCGAAGGCCGCAGAGCCTAAACCCAAAAATATCATAACCAGAGAGCCTGTAGTTGAGGTAGCACCTAAGTCACCTGAACAACAAAGTGCTGTGCATTTAGAAGCAGGACTTAAAGCGTATAACTTTGGCATTTTTGATGAAGCTCAAAAAAGCTTCACGCTAGCACTGGCAACCTTTCCACAAAATGACGAGGCGCGCAAGCAGCTGGCTGCACTTTATTTTGGACAAAACAATAATTTACAGGCACTGCAGGTACTTTCAGAGGGTATTGTGATCTCGCCTAGCGAATTAATTTGGCGTGAGCTAATAGCCAAAATTTTGGTGCAGGAAAGTCGCTTCGAAGAAGTATTGAATTTGATGCCTGATAGCTTGGATGCTAAAGCGTTAGCCGAAGGCCGTGCCGACTATCTAATTTTAAAGGGCACCTCTGCTCAAACCATCAATAAGTCAGATCAAGCGATATCAGCATTCAGCGCTATGACATCGCTACAGCCTAATAATGCGAAATGGTGGTTGGCACTAGGGGTGAATTATGACGCATTGGCAGATGAGCGCCTGGCGATATCATCTTATTCCAGAGCACTCGCCATTGGCGGGCTTTCCTCTGCATCTGCACAATATGCAAACTCGCGTCTAACTGATTTACAGGAGCAGCCTTAATGCGACCTCGATTAAAGATGCGCCTTGGCGACTTACTCGTTCACGAAAACATTATCTCCAGTGAGCAGCTTGACAATGCGCTTGCGGCGCAGCGAACGTCAGGGCGCAAACTGGGGGATACACTTATCGATTTGGGCTTTATCGGCGAACCCCAGCTTCTTCGCTTCTTGGCACAGCAGCTAAATATTCCTTTCTTGGATATAACACAGCGCCGTATAGACCCAGAGCAAGCTCAGCTTATCCCAGAGACTTACGCACGTCGCTATCGTGCCTTGGTGTTAGAAGCGGACGACGATGAAGTGCTGCTGGGCATGAGCGACCCAACGGACTTGGGAGGCTTAGACCAACTCGGCCCGTTAGTCGCTCCTCGAACCGTTGAGCTGGCTATCGTGCAAGAGAACCAAATGCTAGAGGCATTTGATTCTGTTTACCGCCGTACCCAGGACATCGCGTCGTTTGCTGAAAAACTAGGTGAAGAGTATGCAGACGAGGCTGATTTTGAGTTGTCAGCCCTTGATGACACCACCTCGGATGCCACGGTCGTTAAGCTACTTCACTCCATATTTGAAGATGCCGTTCAAGTTAGGGCATCAGATATTCACATCGAGCCCGATGAAAAAATCCTGCGCATTCGTCAACGTGTCGACGGCGTTTTGCAAGAAAACACGCTCAACCAAGTGAAAATAGCGTCGGCGCTGGTACTACGACTCAAACTCATGTCTGGCTTAGATATCTCTGAAAAGCGTATTCCACAAGACGGGCGATTTAATATTAAAGTAAAAGGACACACCTTAGATGTGCGTGTGTCGACCATGCCAGTGGCCAACGGAGAAGCGGTAGTTATGCGTTTATTAGACCAGTCTGCTGGCCTACTAACGCTAGACCAAACCGGTATGCCCGATGCTATGGCAGAGAAATTTAGAGCTGCCATTAATCGTCCCCACGGTATGATCCTGGTAACGGGGCCTACGGGTTCCGGTAAAACTACGACTCTGTATGGGGCACTTAGCGAACTCAATAAGCCTGACCTTAAAATCATAACGGCTGAAGACCCCATTGAATACCGTCTACCGCGAATCAACCAAGTTCAGGTTAATGCCAAAATTGGGCTGGACTTTGCCGCCATTCTTCGCACTACGTTACGTCAAGACCCCGACATTATCATGGTGGGGGAAATGCGTGACCAAGAAACCGTAGAGATTGGTCTTCGAGGTGCATTAACCGGCCACTTGGTATTAAGTACGCTTCACACCAACGACTCAGTAACCAGCGCTATTCGCCTTATCGATATGGGCGCGGCGCCGTATTTGGTTGCCACTTCATTACGAGGAGTGCTTGCACAGCGTCTGGTTCGTAGGGTGTGTGAAAACTGTAAAGAAGAAAAGCCTGCAACCGCCCAAGAACAAGCGTGGGTTGGCTTCTTGAAACCTGAATTAGCCGCTGCCACCTTCTACAAAGGGCGCGGGTGCAACAGCTGTAATCACACAGGATACAAAGGCCGGATAGGCGTTTTTGAATTTCTGGAAATGAACGAGGACATGATGGAGGCCTTGCGTGAAGACGACACGCAGGGCTTCGTAGATGCGACTAAGGCGAATAAAGACTTTGTTCCTTTATCTCACATGGCGCTGGACTACGCAGCTCAGGGCAAAACTTCTTTAGATGAAGTGTTCAAAGTCGCTGAATTTGTTCCTGAAGTGGTGAATCACTAATGCCACAGTTCAAGTACGCAGGTAAGTCAACGCAAGGCGGGCCGCAAAAAGGAATTATAGAAGCCGCGTCAGCGCAAGCCGCAGCACAAGCCTTGCTGTCACAAAACATTGTGCCTCTTACCATTGTTGAATCAAAAAAACGCAGTGCAGAAAATGAAGGATACGGCTTCGATATCACGCGTTTATTTCAACAAAAGGTGGGACTGGATGAAATGATCATTTTCTCTCGCCAAATGTACTCATTGCTAAAAGCCGGTATCCCCATTATTCGCGCCATTAAAGGCCTAAGCGAAAATGCTTCGCATAAACGCTTTCAAGAGATTTTGAAAGATATTGCAGACCAGTTAGAGCAGGGACGAAGCCTGTCTTCTTCCATGGCTAAATATGAAAAGGTGTTTACGAGGCTTACCATATCCGTGGTGGTGGTAGGTGAAAATACCGGTAAATTAGACGACGTATTCTTACAGCTTGCCCTCTATTTCGAACGCGAGCAAGAAACCCGCAAGCGCATCAAATCGGCGCTGCGCTATCCCACTTTTGTGTTAATTGCGCTAGCAATTGCCATGTTTATTTTGAATCTATTTGTTGTGCCAGTGTTCACCCAAATGTTTGAGCGCTTTGACACCGAACTTCCAATTATGACCCGCGTGTTAATTGGAACTTCCAATTTCTTTGTGAACTATTGGTGGCTGCTAATTTTTGTGATTGTGGGAGGGATTTTCGCTGTTAAACAATACGTTAATTCGACTAATGGACGACTCAAATGGGACAAATTTAAACTAAAGTTGCCTATCGTGGGCAGCATTATTGAGCGATCATTACTTTCAAGATATAGCCGAAGTTTTTCAATGATCTTGCGTGCCGGCGTGCCTTTAACCGCAGGACTTTCACTTACTGCCGACGCCGTTGATAACGCGCACATGCGAAAGCGCATTAAAGAAATGCGGCAAGGGATCGAAAAAGGCGAAAGTTTGCTTAGAGTTTCGAAAAATAGCGAACTGTTTTCTACACTTGTACTACAGATGATTGCAGTAGGTGAGGAGACTGGGCGGCTAGAACCGTTGTTAGAAGAAAGTGCTGACTATTACGAACGTGAAGTTGACTTCGACTTGAAAAGTTTAACGGCCAAAATCGAACCTATTTTGATTGGTTTTGTTGCGGTAATGGTATTGATCCTGGCGCTTGGCATATTTACGCCAATGTGGAACATGATGTCGGCGGTGAAAGGCGGCTGATAAAGCGCTTTATAAACGGGGAAAAGCGTGGCAAGCACCAAAACGGGGTTACTTAATTTTGTTGTTATAGGCGTATTGCTTGCTGTTATTGGGACAACATACGTGTTTTACGCGACACCAATTATTGATGAAGCGGAAAAGGTTAACAAAGAGAACGCGGTCGCACAGTTTCAGCGAGTGGTGATGTTAGCCAGGGCACAGTGGATAAAGACTAAGCAAGATACTGTGCTTATTTACGAAACTGAGTTTGACGCTGGTGGCAAAGTTAAACAACACAAAGATGTGGCGGCAGAGCTATACATTAATGAAAAAGGCTGGCCCGAAGGACTTAAAAAAGAACAGGGGAATGCGTGCGAATACATGCTGACTCTTGCAACCTTAAGAGAAGGTGAAGCGCTGTCAACAGTGTCTGTAAGCGACCATTATGCAAACGGTTACTTACAATGTGCTTTCTTTTGGGGAAGAGAGATTTGGTTTGAATATAACGCTGGTAGCGGCGTTGTCAGGCAAAGAAACAGTTGATTAAACGGCGGCACGATTCGCCTTATCATCATCAAGGAGATGTTATGAAAACCAAGCAACAAGGCTTTACGCTAATCGAGCTGATAATTGTTGTAATCATTCTAGGGTTGCTTGCGGCCACAGCATTACCACGCTTTATTGATGTTACTGATGAAGCTCGTGAAGCAAGTGTTGAAGGTGTTGCTGGTGGTTTTGCCGCAGCAGTAGGTCTTGTAAGAGCGCAGTGGGAAGTTGAAGGCCGTCCGAGCGGAAACAATGGAAATGGGAACGGCACTGTAATCACTTACGATCAAACGCAAGTAGGGGTAGACGGCACCATTGGTTACCCAACGGGAAGCTCTACAGGCAACACACTTATTTCTACCGTTAACGACACTGAATGCAAAAACGTATTTGACCTAATTCTTCAGTCAGCACCAACAAACACAACGTCGACGAACGACACCGTTGTTGCTGATTTCAGATATGCCGTTCGTGAGGACGACTCAGGTGCAAATACACTTTGTGTTTACTACTTAGTTGAATCTATGGGCTTACCTAATAGCTCAGCACCGGCAGACGGAACGCCAGATGGTGCAACGTACGACGGTTTCACTTACAACCCAGCCACTGGCCAGGTTACTGTTTTTTAATTAATACCTAGGAAGTTTAATTATGCAAAAAGTATCAACACAACAGGGTTTTACCCTAATCGAGTTAATCATTGTTATCGTGCTGCTGGGTATTCTAGCGGTAACCGCAGCACCTAAGTTTTTGAACCTTCAAGATGATGCGCGTGACTCTGTATTACAGGGAATTGCCGGATCAATTGAGTCTGCAGCGTCTGTTGTCTACGGAAAGGCTTTAATCAATGGCCAAGCAAGTGCGGAGACTGGTTCAGTAGATGTGGGCAGCTCAAGCGTTAATACGGTATACGGGTACCCGGACGCATCTGCAGCGACCAATCTCACTAATTTGCTAGATGCAGACATTAATGACGGTGGCGATTACCTGACCGCTGATGTGGCGGGTTCAGATCCAGCAGTAATTTTGATTTACTACTCGGGTTATACCGGATACAGCACTACTCCTCCGTCAGCGGCGAATGCACCTTGTACGATTACATACACCAATTCTACGGGAGAGGGTGAACGTCCTACCATAAACGTGACAACTTGCGTTCAGTAATGTGAAGAAAACCGGTTTTACATTAGTAGAACTTATCATAACCATATTGGTTATTGGGGTGCTGGCGGTAACCGCCGCACCTCGCTTTCTTGGTAACGATACGGAAGAAGCTATCGCCCTTCGCGATCGCACACTTCAAGTCGTTCGTAACATTCAGTTTCGTGCTATGCAAAATGTGCAAGACACTAGCTGTGTGAAAATAACCGCCACAATCATTGCCCCTCCCGCTGGCCACGATTGTACGAACGCCCTTTCTACCGCTTTTGATGCCGATCAGGTAGTCGATGCATCAAGCACCGACTTTACTTTTCAAACGGCCGATGAAAACGGCAATAGCTTTTCTCAAATCCAGTTTGATGGGTTCGGCAGGCCGCGAAACATTGCCTGTTCAACAGATTGCAAAATTCAAATAAGTACCTTTGCTATGTGTTTACAAAGTGAGGGAGCCGTTTATGCGTGCTAGCGCAATGTTTCCTACGTGTAGAAAACACAGTGAAGGCTTTACTTTATTAGAGTTAGTTATTGGTATTGTTGTATTTACGATTAGCCTAACCGTAGTACTGTCGCTTATTGTCCCGCAAGCTGAACAAACCGCAGAGCCGTTTCGTCAGGTGAAAGCGGCGAAATTAGGGCAGTCTTTAATGAATGACATTCTTAGTCGCTCTTATGATGAAAATAGCGACAGAAGCCCGCCATTTGAAACCTGTAATGCCAAAGGAAATTGCTCAACAACACTTGGCCCAGAAGAAGCGAGCGAAGACGACTACGACGATGTAGACGATTACAACGGGTACACAGTTAACGATGTGGGCGGAAACTATAGCAGTTTTGGTTTTACCGTAACGGTAGATTACGACAGTGACCTAAACGACAGTACGCCAACAGACGGCCTAATGTTTAAACGTATTGACATCGCAGTTACGGCACCAGACGGCCAAGTTTACAATTTTAGCGCTTATCGAGGGAGCTATTAATGTCTCCACGACAAGCACAGCGACAACATGGTTTTACATTAATAGAACTTATTTTAGTGATCACTATTTTAGGTGTGATAAGCGTATCTGTAGCTCAAGTGATTTCTTTAAGTGCACAAATCTATATAACCGGCGCAGAGCGTAACCGCCTTGTTTCAGATGCGCGCTTTATTATTTTGCGGCTCGAAAAAGAACTGCGTAATGTGGTGCCAAATTCTGTGTCATTCGATTCGAGTTTGGGGTGTCTTTCTTACTACCCAATTAAGGAAAGTGGCACCTATGTGGGCGACGCGTTTAATAATCCTATGCACGTAGTCGTGTTCAATAGTCAGTTGAGTAAGGACGATACTCTTGTTATATACCCAACAAACCCGCAGAGCGTGAATGATAACGGGCGAATAATAGATGTCATTGCAGACGCCGCTTCCGATCCCACTAGCGATAATCAATATGACCTCACACTCAGTGCCCCCAATACACAATCTTCACCAGGAAAACGCTTCTTTATTCCTGAAGCGCAAGTAACCGTTTGTAGAACATCTACCGTTCAAGGTGAACGCTTAATTAGGACGCAAGATGCTACGTCGGGCGTCCTTGGTACTAATGTGGTTTCGTGGAGTGCGAATGTGGTCACCTCAGGGTTACGGCAAAATGGCTTAATCGAACTGCAAATGACATTACAAAGCAGTGACGATGAACAGATATCGGTTGTACACGAGGTGCATTTCCCTAATGTGCCATAGTAAAACACGTCAACTAAAAGAACATACTAAAGGTCAACGTCCTGTTGGATTGTCTGGTTCTCTTGCGCGCCAGCAAGGCTCAACCACAATAGTAGCAATTATCATTAGTATCGTACTTTTAGGTCTTGGTATTGCGCTGTCCAATCAAATCTCATCGAACATTCGTCAGCAATCCATTGAGTATTATGGCGCTCGCGCCTATTTAGCAGCACAAAGTGGGATGGAAGTCGCTATTTCTAGGCTAATTAACGGTAATAATCCTGGGTGCCTAGACATTATCGCGCCACCTGTCGATATCAGTGCGGCTCATTTACAGAATTGTTCGGTATTACTTTCATGTGACGTTGAAACAAACGTCGAAGAACCAGAAGTTGCCGCTGGTGAAATAAGGGTTTATGCGTTAGGGGCCGAAGCGCAGTGCAGTACCGGCCAGCTCGAAACCTCAAAACGCGTTCTTGTTGAAGTAAGGCAGGAAGAATAATGACAAACTGTAATTCTGTTGCTCGACTCTTTTTGATTTGTGCCTTGTTTATACAAACGTTAAGTGTGCAAGCCGTTCCTCAAATCGAAGGCAGGTTCATCGAGCTTCAAAACACCTACAATAAAGCAGAGTGGACAACCATTAGCTTTTCACAGGTATACGACGAGCCGCCAGCAGTGTTTATGCTCTCTACCAATCAAGGTAGCAACCCAGCGATTGTCAAAATTCGCAATGTTACCCGCACAGGTTTTGAAGCTTTGCCCCTTGAGCCTTCTGGAGAAGATGGTCCGCATATCACGATGGGAGCACATTACTTAGCGATTGCGTATGGCGTTCATGAATTTCCTGACGGTGATATTGTTGAAGTCGGTAAGATGGAGCTCGGAGGGGGGACTATTCAGGCATCGACAAGCTCTCCTTGGTATGAACCTAACGGCCCCTTGAAGGTGGGCGAAGAAAATGCGAGATATGCTCGCGTTTCACTTGAAACTGATTTTGGTGAACAGCCTGTTTTCTTTCACTCTATTCAAACGTTAAATAACCAAGTTGACGTTAATGGAAAGAAGCCACCCAACGAACATTTGTTACCGTTTCTAACTATTGCAGCAAAGTATGAAGCACCGTCTTATTTTATGGCGTTGGAAGCGTCTGAAACGGATTATGCGCCAGTTACACGCAATGAAACGGTAGCTTACATGGCGACAACAGAGGGATTCAATCGTAGATTTTTCGATGACAATGGTATTGAAGTGGTTTGGGAAGCCGATTTTGCCGACGTACGCATACAGGGGTGGGACGATGGTTGCTTTCGAAATGACTTTAAAAACAACTATGCGCAAACTCCTTTGGTTGCAGCCAGTAAAATAAGTAGAAACGGCGGCGACGGCGGTTGGCTTCGCAGCTGCGGCGTAAACAAAAATAGGCTTGGACTGCGTGTAGATGAGGATAGAAGCTTAGACTCTGAGCGCAACCATACTGAAGAAGACGCTAGCATTCTGGCTATGACTTCAGAGTTTGTGTTTAGTGGTGAAGTTCCTAGTTGTGATGACGCCTTTCCTGGCGCGGTTGCCGCTTTTAGTGGTTCCGCAATTTCACTCGCAGCTGGTAGCCGCATGATTGATGAAAATGCAGGTGTGTTGTCAGCACAGCAGTTTATCACCGACGCTACAAGTGGATCTGCAGACTACCCAAAATGCGGACAGAACCCTGTCGACTGTACCGTGAACAACACAGATGCGCTTACCGACTCACAAGCGAGAGCGATACCAACAATTACCATTGACGATAGCGGCCCAGAGATAGCAGAAGGGGATTTAGCAGGGGATTATTATTTTAACCGTCAACTGGTAACCATGGCGGCGGGTAACTACAACGTAATTGCACCCACGCGAATTTATGTTTCTGACCCAGGGGACAATATAGGTGGTGTGGCTACAAAGTTCACCATGGTGAATGCAAATATCACTGTCGCTGAAGGGGCTTATCTCGCTATTTATGTCGATGGAGATGTGGTCATCGATGGCTCAAACCCCAACGCATTGGTTTTAGCAAAAGGTGAAATAAGCTTTGCCAATGTGTCTGAAGGCACATTGAGAGGCCGCTTTACCGCAGGAGGTGGCGTTGGCTCACCTGCTACTCTGAGGGTAACGGCTAATGACGTGCCAAACAATATTCCTGGCATCTGCGGTCGGGAAGTCATTGAAGTACTGAATCACTATCGTTTTGAACTGGCTGATAACAAGGGTAGCAGCTGCGCCGCGAAAGAAGTTACCCTAAAAGCCTGTGCAGACGTCAACTGTGATTTACTCTACTCTCAGCCATCTACAGTCAACTTAGTGCCCGTTAATAGCGGTAACTATCGATGGTCGCCTGACGACAGCGTAACGTTTATCGGGCAGACCTCGCTAACACTCGATAGCCTTAGAGGCGCAGATCCTGAACTTGCTACTTCGGGAGAAAATCCATCTTCTCAATTGCGTTGCTTTATCGGTGGTAAAGAAGTGAATTTAGGTAGCTGTAAAATAAAGTATGAATCCGACGGGCTGGTGTTTAAGAATATCACTGATGATTCAGAAACCATCGTTACTCAGCTTTCTGGTAAGCCTTCAGACACTGGCTTTAACAGCAAGACCTATGCAATCGAAGCATGTGGGAATTCTGACACGCTAAAAAATCAAATTGTCGATGTTGAATTAAATTATAACTGTTCTAGTTCGAGCAATTGTTCTAACACCCTACTGCTTATCAACAACGGTAATGAACATCAACTGGGGCTAACCCCACGCACCTTTCCTATCCAATTTGATGCTGACTCGCGAGCTGCCTTTACAATTCAATACCCAGATGCGGGAGAGTTGTCGTTGTCAGCAGACATAACTAATCGAAGCGGTATTGCAGGTTCTTCTAATACTTTTAAAGTGCGTCCATTCGGCTTTGCTATGAATATCTTAAATGATAGCGGCACGAGCTCCAATCTTAACGGTTACGCGAATAGTGCGAATGGTTCGCTGCTCAAACTGACAGGGGAAGACTTTGTCTTAGGCTTGCGAACAGTACAGTGGGTCGATGGTGAAGACAGTAACGACGATGGAATACCAGATAACTTTGCAGCACTGGAAAACAATAATACCGCGGAGCATTTTTCAGGTAGCGCGTTGTTAACACCCTTAAATATACTTCCTAGTGGCGGCGCAACGGGTACATTGAGCGTGCCCAGTGTTTTATTTAGCGACGAAGGTAAAGTTAACGTTGGTGTTAATTACGATGAGGTAGGTACAATTTCCATTGCTGCACAGAGTACTTATTTGTCAGATACCACCGTGCAAGGGCTGGTGCAAAACGTTGGGCGTTTCGCACCTTCTAATTTTGCCTTGAGCGGAAGTGTTGAAGCAGCGTGTAACGTCAATGGCGCATTTAATTACTTTGAACAACCTATTAGTGAAGTAAGCTTCTCGCTAACCGCACTTAACCAACATGGCAGCCGCACCACAAACTACTACGATGGTTTTGATAAGCTAACCAGTCTCGGTTTGCAGGTTGAGCATGACGGTAATTTGCTAAACCGTTTGGAAAATATCAACTCGATAGGCTGGCCTCAAAGCGGAGCGACAGGACAAATTACTTTCTCTGATAATGACATTGCATTTAGCCGCTTAGGTAGCGCAACGCTGGATGGGGCATATATCGATGCTGCTGTCGTACTGGTGGCAGACCAAGCACAAATTGAGGGCGCAAACTTCAATGGACTTTTTTGTTCCGGTCAGTGCGTTGATGATTTTGGTGATTCAATCAGCTTCGCCTATGGTCGTGCAACGTTGATAAATAACTACGGTGCAGCCGACGAAGCGCTTTTGTTACCGCTTCGCACTCAATATTGGGACGGAAATAATTGGCGGATTAATAAGTATGACAGTTGTACGGCTTATGATCACGACAATGTGAATGACGAATCTGGTGAATTGGTTTCTTCGGGGGAAGAGTCGTTAAGTGAAGGAGCCTATAGAAATAGTGACGGAATTCGCCTGTCATCACCAAACGGTGCTGGCAATTACCCTGTTAGTTATACGCCTGATGCTTGGCTATTGTGGGATTGGGATGGAGATGGTGAAGCTGATAACCCTCCAAATGCAACGCTTACGTATGGTGTGTATCGAGGAAACGACAATATCATTTACAAGCGCGAGCAAATTAATAATTAGCAAAGAAGGTTATCCGGTTTGGTCTTAATGCTGGTTGCGTAGCACACCGTAGTGGCGCCAACATAAAGAGATGTAAATTATTAGCAAATTGTTTTTGAACCTTCTAATTTTCACAGGGTCACTATGTGGGTCTAATTTTAAAATTATTTGGAAACGCGTGTGTGGTATCCCTTCATGGGTAAAGCGCTAAAACTACTAAGCAAAAATGCAGTTATTTCGTCACTTAATTACAGCATTACTTGCCCAAAATAGCCCCCATTGTTAAAGTGTGTGAATAAATATCGACTTCACGTTAAAGCGTCGCCATCTCACCTTTGCAAATACGCGTTAACACAGAAACAGGAATACACTCTTCATGTTTAAAAAGCTTCGAGGCATGTTCTCTAACGATCTGTCCATCGACCTCGGAACAGCTAATACGCTGATTTATGTAAAAGACCAAGGTATTGTTCTGAACGAGCCTTCAGTAGTAGCTATTCGTCAAGAGCGCGCAGCAGGACCAAAAAGTGTTGCAGCGGTAGGTGCAGAAGCTAAGCGAATGCTTGGTCGTACGCCGGGTAATATACGTGCAATTCGTCCGATGAAAGACGGTGTTATTGCCGACTTTTACGTCACTGAAAAAATGCTTCAGCACTTTATTAAACAAGTGCATGACAATAATTTCTTGCGCCCAAGTCCTCGTGTATTAGTGTGTGTTCCTTGTGGTTCAACACAAGTAGAGCGCCGCGCAATTAAAGAATCTGCACTGGGTGCAGGTGCCCGCGAAGTTTATCTTATCGACGAGCCAATGGCGGCTGCTATTGGTGCGGGTTTACCTGTATCAGAAGCAACAGGTTCAATGGTGGTCGATATTGGTGGTGGTACAACAGAAGTTGCCATTATCTCACTTAACGGCGTAGTTTATTCATCATCTGTTCGTATTGGTGGTGACAAGTTTGATGAAGCTATTATCAACTACATTCGTCGTAACTTCGGTTCACTAATTGGTGAAGCAACCGCTGAACGCATTAAGCATGAAATAGGTGCTGCCTACCCAGGTGAAGAAGTGCGCGAAATTGAAGTGCGCGGTCGCAACCTAGCAGAAGGCGTACCTCGCGGGTTCACGCTAAACTCAAACGAAATTCTTGAAGCGCTTCAAGAACCACTAACCGGCATTGTTTCAGCCGTTATGGTGGCGCTAGAACAGTCTCCGCCAGAGCTTGCTTCAGACATTTCTGAGCGCGGTATGGTACTTACCGGTGGTGGCGCGTTACTTAAAGACTTAGATAGATTGCTAATGGAAGAAACGGGCATTCCAGTTGTTATTGCTGATGATCCGCTTACTTGTGTAGCACGCGGCGGTGGTAAGGCATTCGATATGATTGACCTTCACGGTGGCGACCTGTTTAGCTACGAATAAACAGGAAAGGCAACCGTAAGGTTGCCTTATTTGTATCATGGATACTATTTTTACCCGCGGCCCTTCGTTAAATAACAGGCTTACACTGGCGCTTGTGCTGTCGGTGATTCTGATATTTGTCGACCATAAGCTAGACGGTTTCAAATCAACGCGGGTTTATCTCAACTCATTAATGAGCCCACTTCAGTATTTAGCAAACCTTCCCGGTTTAATGCTAAATGAAAGTGCCCAGCGTCTTACCTCTCAAGAGCAATTGCTGGCCGAAAACCAGAAACTTAATAATCAGCTGTTGTTAATGAGCGAAAAGCTCCAGCAGTTCGATGTAATTGCAAAAGAAAATGCACAATTAAGAGAGTTACTGCAGGCACCTATTCGGGTTTCTTCTCGAAAAATGGTTGCTGAGTTAATGGCGGTGGATAAAAACCCGTATAGCCAGCAGGTGGTTATCAACAAGGGTGCGATAGACGGCGTATATCTGTCTCAGCCAGTTATTGATGATAAGGGCATAGTGGGTCAGGTAATGGAAGTTGGGTCTACAAACAGCCGTGTATTGCTGATTGCCGACGTTACCCACGCTATTCCTGTGAGATCTCTTCGAAACGATATTCGCTTTATCGCAACCGGAAGCGGCGCACTAAACGAGCTGTATCTAGAGCATGTTCCTCATAGTGTCGATATTCAAGAAGGTGACACATTAATTTCGTCTGGCTTAGGAAAGGTCTTTCCAGAAGGTTACCCTGTGGCCAGAGTGTCACAAGTCGTCCGAGATGAAAGCCGACCTTTTGCTCGTGTTATTGTCACACCTTTAGCAAACCTAGACAGGCTTCGACACCTATTGCTGTTATGGCACACACCTGAGTCAGAAAATGAGTCTGATGCTAACTCAACTGACGACACTGATAAGCCAGCTGTAAACGAGGAAGAATCTTCAGATGCGTAAACGTAACCTCGTTATATGGATTAGTCTGTTAGTTGCTCTGGTACTGCAAATTGTTCCACTGCCCACTCAAGTAGATGTGTACCGTCCTGACTGGGTGCTGGTTGTATTAGCATATTGGAGCATGGCGTTGCCCCATAGAGTGAATGTGGGTGTAGCCTTCTTAACGGGCGTAGCCATGGATGTATTGGTAGGCACAACCTTAGGTATTCATAGCCTTGGGTTGAGTATATGCGTATACGTTTTAGCAGCTAACTACCAGCGGTTGCGTAATTATTCTGTATGGCAGCAAGCCATTATTATCGGCCTACTATCGGCGCTATACCACTTACTTACATTTTGGGTGCAGCATCTACTGACTGATATTTATTTCCAAGTCGATTACCTGTGGCCGGTGATAACGTCAATGGTGTTGTGGCCGTGGGTATTTTGGCTGCTTCGACGCACGCGCAGACAGTTTTCAATTTCGTAACTCGAACACCTTCTCGATTAAACCAAAGGTAAGTCAATGACAAAATCGGTAGTGTTAGCGTCAGCCTCTCCACGACGCACCGCTTTGCTTACGCAAATGAACATAGCCCATACAATACAACCTGCCGACATTGATGAGTCGCCACGCGAAAATGAAACGCCGATGGAACTTGTCGCAAGGTTAGCCATTGAAAAAGCGCAAGCGGTGAAAGCATACCTTGAGGATCAGCAGGCAATGACCGACGACAAGGTTATTCTGGCCAGCGACACGCTAATATCGTTTAACGGACAAAGTGTTGGCAAGCCAGAAGATAAAGCAGATTCTAGGCGCATCCTCACTATGCTTTCTGGTAAAACTCATGACGTCCTTACCGCTATTTGTGTGCTTGATAACGCTCAGCAACAGACTCAAGTAATTACCACATCTGTGACTTTTGCAGCATTGACGGATGAGCAAATTGACGCATACTGGGAAACAGGAGAACCTGCCGACAAAGCAGGGAGTTACGCTATTCAAGGTATTGGTGGTGAGTTTGTAGTTTCCATTAACGGCAGTGCAAGTGCCGTAATAGGCCTACCACTGTACGAAACCCGCCAATTACTTAATGCATTTGGAGTTGTGTCGTGAGTGCTGAACTGCTTATTAACGTTACCCCGTCAGAGTCACGGGTGGCGCTTATTGAAAACGGAATACTGCAAGAAATTCACGTAGAGCGTCATACCAAACGCGGTTTGGTTGGCAATATCTATCGCGGTAAAGTTAGCCGTGTATTACCGGGAATGCAGGCAGCATTTGTTGATATCGGTTTAGAAAAGGCCGCCTTCTTACATGCATCTGACATTGTCATTCACAATGAAATTGCTGAAGAAGTCTCGGCAAGCCATATTCAAAAGCAAGACATTCGCGAGTTGGTGCGAGACGGTCAAGATATTGTGGTTCAGGTAGTGAAAGATCCTATCGGTACCAAAGGCGCACGCCTTACCACAGACATTACTATCCCCAGCCGTTATCTTGTATTTATGCCTTCGGTCACTCACGTAGGCGTATCTCAACGCATTGAAGAAGAAGCAGAAAGAGAACGCTTAAAGTCGCTGGTGCAAGAGTTTTGTGATGAAAACGGTGGCTTCATTCTGCGTACTGCGGCTGAAGGTGTGGGCAAAAACGAACTGCAGTCCGACGCAGCATTTTTGCGAAGGCTGTGGGATAAAATTCAGTCGCGTATGAAAAAGCGTAAGTCGAACGTGCTTTACGAAGACTTACCGCTAGCACGACGAGTGCTACGCGACTTTGTTGGTACAGAGCTCGACAGAATTCGTATCGACTCGAAACTATCATTCAATGAACTTCACCAGTTCACCAAAGAGTACGTGCCTGAAATGAACGGCAAGCTCGAATACTACCCGGGTGATAGACCTATTTTTGATTTATACGATGTGGAAAACGAGGCGCAGCGAGCCTTGGAACGCCGTGTCGATTTAAAATCTGGCGGCTATTTGATCATCGATCAAACCGAAGCGATGACCACAATCGACATTAATACGGGCGCTTTTGTTGGCCACCGGAACCTAGAAGAAACAATTTTTAACACCAATATTGAGGCGACGCAGGCAATTGCCCGTCAGTTAAGATTGCGCAACTTGGGTGGGATGATCCTTATCGACTTCATCGATATGATTGAACCAGACCATAAACGACGTGTCTTACACTCATTAGAGGTGGCGACGAACAAGGACAGAGCCAAGATAAATATTCACGGTTTTACTGCGCTAGGGCTAATTGAAATGACCCGTAAGCGCACCCGTGAAAGCATTGAGCATATATTGTGCGGAGAATGCCCGGTGTGTAAAGGGCGAGGCACGGTAAAAACCATTGAAACCATTTGCTTTGAAATTATGCGTGAAATTGTACGGGTGAATCGCGCCTACGACGCAGACAAGTTTGTGGTTTACGCTTCACCAAAAGTGGCGGAAGCCTTAATGGGTGAAGAGTCTCATATGCTGGCAGAACTGGAAGTATTTGTGTCTAAACAAATCAAGGTTCAAACAGAAACATTGTACAATCAGGATAAGTACGACGTCGTCATGATGTAATGCATTAACGTATTCAAAGGCAAAATGTGACAAATTTTTCGTCGGTAGCCGCTTATCTACTTAAGAAGTTTTGGCTGCTACTCGCCGTATTGCTTGTACTTTTCGCGCTTGTTTTAAGCGCTGCACGCTATGCTCTGCCGCATATTGAGCACAACAAACACCTGTTGGAAAATTATATTAATGAGCAGTATGGCGTAAACCTATCCATCCAAAGTGTGCATGCTGTTTGGCAGCGCAATGGTCCAAGTATTGTGCTCAATTCGGTGTCGTTGGCTAAAAACGATGCTTCCCCTGTTGCATTGGATATCAGGCAAATCTACGTCGAGCTAGATTTTTGGGAATCGCTACGCCACCAACTTATCTCATCTACCCGTTTTGAGCTGCGTGGTCTTAAGCTTGATATTGACGCCGATCGCCTTTCTGGAGGCGATAAGAATAACTTCCCTGTAGTAAATGCACTAGAGCGTCTGTTTTTAGAGCAGCTTCAAAGCTTCTCGTTAGAAGACGGGGTGGTATCTGTCACTCATCTTAATGAAACCAATTCATTTGATATTGAAAGTTTATCGTGGAACAACCATGAAGAGCGACACCAAGGTTTAGGTCAGCTCAAAGTTGCAGATTTAGCGGCTAACTCGGCGTCGTTTATCATTGATATCACGGGAACGCGGGAAGACTTTGATGGCGTGTTTTACGCCAAAGCAGAAGAGCTCGATATTTCTCCGTGGGTTAGCGATCTCATCAAAACCAAGCGTCCACTAGCGCAAAGCCGCGCAAACTTTGAAGTATGGACTAACTTTTCTCAAAGTGAAGTCACTAGCGTACAAGCCGAGCTTAGTGAAAGCCTTTTAGAGTGGGGCAGTGGCCGCGCGAAAACGGTAACAGGTATCAGCGGAGGTAGTCTTCAGGCGTTGCCTAACGATGAGAACAGACAGGGAGGCTGGAATGTCCGAGTGGATCAATTGGTGCTTAATTCGAGCAACGAGACCCTTACAACAGACCTAATTGGCAGTATAAGTGCAAATGGTGATGCGCTGATAAACACCGTAAAGCCGGTGCAAATTAACCCCTTTCTGCTGCTGTTACCGCTTTTCATGGATGATACCAGTGAAGAAGAAATACGCGGGCTTAATCCAAAAGGCGAGTTGGCCACGTTGCAGATTCAATGGCACAACGGCCAGCCTTCTTTAGCGGCTAAAGTGCTAGATTTGCAGTGGGACAAAACAGATAAGGTACCAGGCCTTTCGTCGCTAGACGCAGACTTTTTCTGGTATAAAAATAATGGCGCTATCTACTTGGAAAGTGCGGATAGCTTACTTAGTGCCAACGGCGTAATTAAGAAAGACGTCAATATAAACCTGTTTAAATCTCAGTTTTATATTTACCCAGAGCAGATAGATAGCGAAGACAAGCAGTGGGTAGTAAAAGGCAGCGATATGCTGTTCGATAGTGATGCCGTTACTCTTCACCCGCAGTTTAAACTGAATACGTCGACAGGGTTTATGTCGCTTTATGTGGATGTAAGCCCATTGGCGCTAAATGAGGTGAGCAGTTTATTTCCCCCTTCTTTAATGGGGGCCAATACCGATAAATACCTTACTCGTGCGTTTACAGGAGAAGGTGAAATCGCAAATGCGCGCGTGCTGTGGCACGGTCGCACGAGTGACTTCCCGTTTGACGACAACACGGGCATTTTTCAGGCGTATGTCGATATTGAGCAGGGGGATTTTCTTTTTGCGCCAGACTGGCCGGCACTTAATAACTTAGACCTATCTTTGTATTTTGTGAATAATGCATTAGTGATGGAGAGCCCTAGTGCGACGCTTGCTGGTATGAAAATCAGTGATATGTCGGCTGCCATTCCAAGCTTTAGTCCAGATGCTCGCCTGATTATTTATGCCAATGGTACTGGCACTGGTAACGCGCTAACCGCGTTAATGATGGATTCGTCCCTTAAAAAATCTTTAGGCAAAGTACTTAACGAAGACGTGCAAATTGGCGGGCCTCTATCTGCCGATATAAAGCTTGATATCCCGTTTAAAGGCAAAGATGTGGTGGCATCGGGAACGGCGCACTTGTCGAATAACCCCGTTTTTGTTGCGACCACAAATATGCTATTTGATAAGGCATCGGGAGAGGTGTCATTTGTTAATGGCGATATAGACGCAAGTGGGCTTCAGGCGCAGTTTCTTAAACAGCCGGTGAGCTTGTCGCTATCCGGTAGACAGGGCGACACGTACGACCTAAATGTAGAGTTAGGTGGACGATGGCATGTACATCCGCTCGCTAACTATGTGAATACAGACCTCACCGAATACATCGACGGCGAAAGTGATTGGAACACTACAGTTCAATTGTCGCTTTCAAACAATGGGTTTAACTATACTGCCAATTTAACTGCAGATTTAACGGCGACACAAAGTGTATTGCCTGCTCCCTTCGATACGCCAGCGGGCAGCAGTTTACCGCTGCTTATTACCAGTAAAGGCGATAGCAAAGCATCAAATGTGGAGGCGTCACTTGGTGATAACATTCGTTTTGATGGCGTACTACCGCACAAAGAAATGCAGTTTTCACGTGCGCACTTGGCACTTGGCGAAAGCGATATAGCCAACATTGGTACAGGTTTTAGTATCAGTGCGAATCTAGCTCAAGCTGATGTGCAAGAATGGTTTACCACTATAAATATGTTACTTTCCGGTAAAGGGAAAGACACCAGCACCGCCGTTGCAAAAACAAATGCTCAATCGAGTATCCAATCAAACGAAAGCAAAAAAGCGAATTTGTTTGGTACTCCCTCGCGGATATTCGCCAAAGCCGACAAGCTAAATTTTGCTGGCCACAGTATTAATGATGCGCAGCTCAGTGCAACAGAACGCAATAAAGATTGGATCCTAGACTTAGCGTCGCCTCAGGCAAGAGCCACTATTCGTATTAATAGTGATTTAGACGAGCAGGGCATTGAGATAAATGCCGACTATTTATCACTAGAGAAGCCTGCTCAAGCCGGGGGGGCGACAAAAACCGGTTCAGAGAGCGGCGTTGAGTTAGCTACGAATAGTGCTATGCCAAGTGAGGAAGGCGAGTCGCCCTACAATATTGACCCAAATACGCTACCGCCCATTTATTTTTATTGTCAGTCCTGTGGCGTGCACGGCATCGATTTAGGTGAAATTACCTTAGACATCGCGAAGGAAGAGAATGGTTTAGCCATTCGCCAGCTTCTAGTGAAATCTGATGAAACTAACGTTACCGCAACGGGTTATTGGAAGCACATGGGAGGCGAGATTCAAAGCGCGTTAAACGGAACATTAACGTCTCCCGACGTTGGGCAGATGCTAAAAGAGTACGGTGTTGAATCAGGTATAAAAGATTCTAGCGCAAATGTGGCGTTTGATATCAACTGGCCAAATGCGCCGATGGATTTCGGGTTTGAACAGCTAAACGGTAATGTTGAGTGGTCGCTCTCAGATGGGTATCTAACTGAGTTGAGTGATAAGGGGTCACGTATCTTTACCCTGTTTAGCTTGAACTCGTTAGTGCGGAAGCTCAGCCTCGATTTTCGAGACGTTTTTGCTAAGGGTTTTTTCTACGACGATATGGGCGGCACGTTAAGTATTGTTGATGGCAAAGCGTATACCGACGATACTGAAATTGACGGCGGCGCTGGTGAAATAGAGATCACGGGCTTCACCGATCTCAATACCGGTGGATTAAATTACAACGTATCGTTCGCACCGAACGTAACCGGGAACTTACCGTTTTTAGTGTATTTCTTGGCTACGCCGCCTACTGCACTCGCTGCTCTTGCCATAGACCAGGTGCTGACCTCTGCGAAAGTTATTTCGAATGTGAACTATCGCGTTACAGGCACCATAAAAGATCCTAAGTTCGACGAAGTTGAGCGCAACAGCAAAGACATCAGCTTACCTGCGCAAAATGCGCCTGTACCGGCCAACCCGCAAGACAGGCCATTAACGGAAGATGACGTACGCAGGCTTAAAATGGAGGTGATCGATGGTTAATTTAGTTGCATTACAAATGACATCTGCGCCAAGCGTGGAAGAAAATCTCGACACCGTTGCAAACGAAATGGCATCGGCAAAGATTGAGAAAAACAGTTTAGTTGTGCTTCCAGAGTGTTTTGCTTATTTCGGCGGTAAAGACAAAGGCCAACTTGCTGTGGCAGAAACAAAGGGCGAAGGTGAGATTCAGCGACGTTTGTCAGCGCTTGCTGCACAATATCAGTGCTATCTGGTTTCGGGTACGTTTCCAGTGAAAACCAATAGCCCAGAGAAGTTTTCCGCAGCCTGCATGCTGTTTGGCCCCAATGGTGATGTGTTGGCAGACTACCGAAAAATTCACATGTTCGATGTATCAGTTAACGACAACACGGGCAGTTATCGTGAATCGGCGACAACCGAAGCGGGCAGCAAGGTGGTTACTGTTGAAACGCCAATAGGCAACATTGGTCTTGCGGTGTGCTATGATGTACGCTTTCCAGGATTATTTACTGCAATGGGCGATATCGATATTTTGGTGTTGCCAGCGGCCTTTACCCAGCGCACCGGAGAAGCGCATTGGCATGCGTTGTTGCAAGCCAGAGCCATTGAAAAGCAGTGCTTTGTGGTAGCTGCAAATCAAAGTGGCGTGCATGCAAATGGCCGTGAAACATACGGTCACAGTCTTGTACTGTCGCCTTGGGGGGAGACCCTTGCCGAACGCAAAACCGACGTAGGGTTAGTTTCGGCAAAAGTAGATATTGCAGAAAGAGAAACCATTAAACAGAATATGCCGGTTGCCGAACATAACCGATTCAGGAGTCACTTTGTCTAAATCTGTTGAGCGTCATTTATTATCTGACTCAGGGCTAGATATCTCTAAGCTAGAGCGTGCTTTAGCGACTATTCATCGTCACGATACCGACTATGCCGATTTATATTTTCAGTCAAGCCAGCACGAAAGCTGGGTGTTGGAAGACGGCATTATTAAAGAAGGCAGCTATAACATAGAGCGCGGCGTAGGCGTGCGTGCAATTAGCGGCGAGAAAACAGGGTTCGCTTATTCAGATGAAATAAGCGAAGAAGCGTTGACCAAAGCGTGTAAAGCGGCTCGTGGCATTGCGCCAAGCGGCGGATCACAACAAGTTGCTTCGCTTGGGCAAAAACCAGTGCAAGCGCGATACAGCGAAAATAACCCTATTCTTGCGATGCAAGACGCTGAGAAAATTTCGCTTTTAAAAGCAGTAGATGCCTATATCCGCAAACAAGAGCCGTCTGCCAATCAGGTAGTGGTGAGCTTAAGCGGTGTGTATGAAGAAATTTTAGTTGCTGGCAGTGACGGTACTTTAGCTACTGATATTCGCCCGCTGGTGCGCTTGAACTGCTCGGTATTGCTAGAACAAGGCGATAGACGTGAACGTGGTTCAGCGGGAGCTGGTGGTCGTTATGCCTACTCGTTCTTTAAGCAAGACGAAAACGGCAAACCGTATTACGAGACGTTGGCAGAAGATGCCCTTCACATGGCACGCGTTAACATGCAGGCTGTGGCGTCACCGGCAGGCGCTATGCCTGTAGTATTAGGTAACGGTTGGCCTGGTGTATTACTTCACGAAGCGGTAGGGCACGGCCTTGAAGGCGACTTTAATCGTAAGGGTGCATCAACATTTAGCGGTCGCATTGGTCAGCGCGTTGCTGCAAAAGGCGTGACGGTTGTTGATGACGGCACGTTAAACGACCGTCGTGGCTCGTTGTCGGTAGACGATGAAGGTACACCTACTGCGCATAACGTGCTTATTGAAGATGGTATCTTGAAAGGCTATATGCAGGATAAACACAACGCCAAGCTTATGGGCGTTGCGCCTACCGGTAACGGTCGTCGTGAATCCTATGCACACTTGCCTATGCCCCGCATGACGAATACTTATATGTTGGAAGGCCAACATGATCCGCAGGAAATTATCGCGTCTATCGACAAAGGTATTTACGCGCCGAACTTTGCTGGCGGACAAGTAGACATTACGTCAGGAAAATTTGTATTTTCTAGCGCGGAAGCCTACTTAATTGAAAACGGTAAAATTACCGCACCGGTGAAAGGGGCTACCTTAATTGGTAACGGTCCAGAGGTTATGCAAAAAATCTCAATGATTGGCAACGACACTGCTCTAGATAAAGGCGTGGGTGTATGTGGTAAAGACGGACAAAGCGTGCCGGTGGGTGTAGGTCAGCCTACGCTTAAAATTGACGAGTTGACGGTGGGTGGTACGGCTTAATTCAGCTCAAACCCGTAAACTGGAAAATTAAAAAAGGTTGGGCCTAGGCACCAACCTTTTTTGTATGCGGACTGGTATAGGTCGTGGCTAACTTTCAAATCCTTTTCCATTCAACCACTCAATAGCATCTTCCTCGTTGGTAAAAATACCTAGCTCAAGGCCTGCATTGTCGTAAATTCTCTGAAATTGCGCTCTTACAATAGGCTGCACTGTGGTGTCGCCGATAACCAGCGCGCCAAGCGCCATTCCGTGCTTCGCACGCCACTCTATTGAACGCTGCAGTTCTGTCTCACCTGCTTTAGTGAGAAGGGCAGAACCATGCAAAAAACCTAAAAATGCCCAGTGATTCCCACCAAAACTGTTAATCACATCCATCATATCTCGCGCATAGCGTTCAATGGCTGAACCATCGGCAATACCTTCAGCCGACACGCCAACAATGCTACCAAGCACAGCAATTTGATACTGACCGTACTTGCTTTTCAGTGTTGCGTTAGGGTTGGAAAATATTTTCACACTATCCCCCCTTTGGCTGGTGAACGAAACTGTGATGTTGAGATTACTTTAATTGCAGACCGTTAATCCTCATGAATAACGTCTTTCAAATACTGAAACAGCTCTCTGAATGCTTTAGGCGGCGCATTTTTTTCACGCTCTTTTTTAACTTGGCGATGAAATTGGCGCAGCTTTTGGCGGTCCAGTTCAGGATGCGCTTCAATCAGCTTTTGAATAGCGGGGTCGCCCTGTTCAATCACGGCTTCACGGGCTTTTTCTAGTGCATGAAAGGCCGCATTGCTTGCCTGATGCTGATGTGTAATTTTAGCCAACGCCTCTTCAATAGGGGCGGTATCTCTATGACGTAAAGCTTTGCCGATAAACTGAAGCTGACGGCGGTAACCGTCTTTTTTCTTATTCACTTTGCGGGCAATAGCTACGGCGTCAGCAAGCTCTTCATCCATTGGAATCGTCGCTATGTGAGCATCGGTCAGGTTAACCAACGTTTCACCTAGTTTGTGAAGTTCTTTAGCTTGACGCTTCAGCTCAGTTTTACTGATTAATTCTTCCTCTTCGAACTCATCTGCTTGCGCATCTTCGAAGTAAGGATCTTCAGGAGAATTGTATTTCTGATCACTCATTTCAAACTCATTAGTGTTACACTTTAGCTAAATTGTAACTATCACAGTCGAATTAAGACAGCGAAACTTACTATGCAAATTGAGCAGCAGTTAGCCGACATTCAAAATGTCGTAGATGATGTACTGAAATTAGCCCTTTCTAAAGGCGCAACACAAGCCGAAGCCAGCATGTCTAAAGTGCAGGGCATCGCCGTTTCTTCACGTATGCAAGAAGTTGAAAACGTTGAATTTACCAACGACGGTGGCTTAGGTATAAGCGTATACGTAGGCAAGCGAAAGGGGAGTGCGTCTACCGCAGATCTGAGCAAAGCGGCGCTAACACTCGCGGTAGAAAAAGCCGTCGATATTGCTCGCTATACCAGTGAAGATCCTTGTACAGGTTTGGCCGATGCCGACCTTATTGCTACCGAGTTCCCTGATTTAGATCTGTATCACCCTGAAGAATTAGATACTGAAAAGGCCATTAAAACTGCTATTGAAGCCGAAACGGCGGCAATGAATTACGACTCGCGCATTACAAATTCAGATGGCGCGTCGTATAACGCAAATCTAGGTATGCGCGTTTACGGCAACACGCACGGTATCAATGCAGGTTATCCTAGCAGCCGTTATTCACTAAGCTGTATGGTTATTGGCGCACAAGATAACGATATGCAGCGCGATTACGCTTACACAGTAAGTCGTAAAGCGTCTTTGCTGCAATCAGCAAGTGCAGTGGGTATTGATGCCGCTAAAGCTACTGTAGACCGTTTGGGGGCTCGTAAAATCAACACGGCAAACGTGCCTGTGCTTTTACACCGTGACATCGCATCTAGTTTGTTTGGTCATTACGTAGGAGCCATTAGTGGTGGCAGCCTTTACCGTCGCTCTAGCTTCTTGCTAGATAGCTTGGGTAAACAAGTTTTCCCAGAATGGCTTAATATTGAAGAGCGTCCGTTTATTAAAGGCGGTCTGGCAAGCTCAAGCTTCGATAACGAAGGTGTGGCATGTTCTGACATGACCATTGTCGATGCGGGTAAATTGGCTACATACCTTTATACTACCTACTCGTCGCGTAAGCTAAACACCCGCTCGAATGGCCACGCCGGTGGTATTCATAACTGGCTAGTAGGTGATACGGGTCACAGCGACGCCGACCTGCTTAAAGAAATGGGCACAGGTTTGTTCGTAACCGAACTGATGGGGCAGGGCGTTAACGGTGTGACGGGCGATTACTCGCGCGGCGCAGCGGGATACTGGGTTGAAAATGGCATCATCCAATACCCAGTTCACGAGGTAACTATTGCTGGCAATCTGAAAGATATGTTTAAAGGCATTGTGGCAATTGGCGCTGAAAAAGATGTGCGCGGTAGTGTACAGACCGGTTCTGTGCTTATTGACCAAATGAAGATAGCAGGCAGCTAGTTTACGCTTTCTCGAAACGCTGAAGGAGACAGCCCGGTGGACTTCTTAAAGCGTTTCGAGAACGTAAATACATTTGCGTAGCCTACATAACTGGCGATATAAGATACGGGCCACTGCGTGCTTAGTAATAAGCTTTTGGCTCGTGTCATACGCAAATGGATAACGTGCTGTTTGGGGCTTCTCCCAAATACTTGTAAGCACAGCCTGTGAAGGTGAGGGGCAGAATAATGCGCTTTCTCACTTAAGCTTTCCATATCCCAATCAAACTGAAGCTGTTTTTCAACCGCAGAAAAGAGGCTGTGTAGTCTGCTTACTTGGCGTCGTTCTTTCTCATCGTGAGTATGTACGTCACTCAAAGGCGCATCAATAATACGGTACAGGTAGCGAGACACAACTTGCATCGCCGAATTTCGATTCTCGACGTCACGCTCTAAATACAAAAGTTCCATTGCATGATGCAGTCCTTCCAGCATGGCATTATCCACTATCACAGCACCTAGCTTATTAAATGGTGTCCAGCGTTCGGAGTCTGCCAAGTTTACCCAAATTATATCCCATTGCTCACTGACTATTGTGACTTCGAAACTTTGTCCAGCGGGTAAAATAATTAGCTGTCCTTCATCCAATTGCATCTCGCCTGACGGGACACGAAATTTTCCTTGACCATGAATGCTGTAAAACAAGGTGTGGTTAGGAGGCGAAACGCGACCTACCGTATAGTTACCTGATAAGTTAGAGCATCCTGCTAGTTCAATCTCCAGGTCGCTGATTTCAGGCGTATTACTACTATCAATAAAGCGTTCAAAGCACTTAGGGCCTATGTCTACAATGTCTCTAAAGCTAAGTTGCATAAATGTGAAATGATAGTTTTGGATAAATATATGAAAGATTAGAGCATAAAGGATTTAATGAAAGTTAGCTATATTGCGCTTAACGAAAAAGTAAAGGATATGACATGCTTAATGTTGCGCAAGTAGTGGCTCAAAACGATTGGCAAAACCCGGTTGTATTTCAGAGGAATCGCATCAATGCCCACAGTCCACATCACGGATATAAAACGCTAAAAGACGCATTGCACAATACCAATGCGCAAAAGCGTAGTTTAAACGGTCAGTGGGATTTCCGTTTATTTGAGGCACCAGCAAACGTACCTGAAAGCCTGCTTTCTAAAACATTAAGTGATGATGAATCTGCTAATTGGCAGCCTATCGCGGTACCTTCTAATTGGCAGCTGCAAGGTCACGACAAACCGATTTACTGTAACGTTAAATATCCTTTCGAGGTGAACCCTCCAGTGGTACCCAGCGAGAATCCAACGGGTTGCTACCGAACAACGTTCAACGTTACCAAGGATGAGTTAAAACAGCGCAATCATATTGTTTTTGAAGGGGTAAATAGCGCGTTTCACTTGTGGTGCAACGGCGAGTATGTGGGCTATTCCCAAGATAGTCGACTACCGGCTGAATTCGATTTGTCTGGCTACTTGGTCGAAGGTGAAAACCGACTAGCGGTAATGGTGATCCGATGGTCAGACGGCAGCTACTTAGAAGATCAGGACATGTGGTGGCTTAGCGGTATCTTCCGCGACGTAAATCTTGTCACCAAACCTCAGCATCACATTCAGGATGTGTTTGTTACGCCAAGCCTTGACGCATGCTATCGCGACGCAGTAGTAACCGTACGTACCGCCATCAATGCGCCTTCTACTTACAAAGTGGGTATCCAGCTTTTTGATGGCGATAACGCTGTTACCGAGCAAGTCATTACCGGCACTAACAATAAGCGTATTGATGAAAAGGGCGGTTGGGATGATGTAGTTTTTCAAACGCTTCATGTGAATGAACCTAAACACTGGACTGCTGAAACACCGAATCTGTACCGCATCGTAGTCTCACTTATTGATGAGAATGGCAATGCCGTTGATGTTGAGGCCTATAACGTTGGCTTTAGAAACATTGAAATGAAAAACGGCCAGTTACTGGTAAATGGTAAAGCCGTGCTAATTCGTGGGGTTAACCGTCACGAACACCATCAAACAAAAGGGCATGCAATCAATGAAGATGACATGCTTGAAGACATTAAGTTGTTAAAGCAAAACAACTTCAATGCCGTACGTACCGCTCATTATCCAAATCACCCTCGTTGGTATGAGCTTTGTGATGAATACGGGCTTTATGTGGTGGATGAAGCTAACATCGAAACCCACGGTATGTTCCCAATGGGAAGGCTTTCTCGCGACCCGCTCTGGGCCGGCGCTTACATGGCGCGCTTTACGCAAATGGTCGAGCGAGACAAAAACCACCCCAGCATCATTATTTGGTCGTTGGGGAATGAGTCTGGTCACGGCCCTACCCACGATGCAATGTATGGCTGGGCAAAGTCATTTGACCCATCGCGCCCTGTACAGTACGAAGGCGGCGGCGCTGATACTTCGGCTACCGACATTATTGCGCCAATGTACGCACGGGTTGATACCGACATTAAAGACGATGCAGTGCCTAAGTGGGCCATTAAAAAATGGTTGTCGATGCCGGGGGAAAACCGCCCCGTTATTCTATGCGAATATGCGCATGCTATGGGCAATAGCTTGGGTAGCTTTGATAAATACTGGAAAGCGTTTAAGGCTTATCCTCGCCTTCAAGGTGGCTTTATTTGGGACTGGGTAGATCAAGGGTTAGTAAAGCACACTAATAGCGGCGAAGCATACTGGGCTTACGGCGGAGACTTCGGCGATACTGAAAACGACAGACAATTCTGTATAAACGGTCTGTTATTTCCAGACAGAACGCCACATCCGCACTTATTAGAAGCTAAATATTGTCAGCAGCACTTAAGCTTTTCGTTGGTTGAGAAAGACAACAAGTTTGAGCTTACAGCAAGCAGCGATTACTTATTTAGACGCACAGATAACGAGTTGTTACGTTGGCAAGTGCTAGAAAATGGACAACCGATTGCTGAGGCGAAGGGCGAATGCGAAATCGACATAGCGCCACAACAAGCACAAACGCTCAGTCTTAGCCCAGATATTACGTTTAAAGCAGGCGCTGACTACCACTTAAATATTGATGTGGTACTAGCGAATAACTGTTCGTGGGCTAAAGCAGGGCATGTTATGGACACCGCCCAGTTAGCGCTAGTCAACAAGCGTGGAATAGTATCGTTTTCTCTTAATGATAACGAAACAACAAGCGGCACTAGTGAGCTATCAATTGAAGCTCAGGATGGGATGTTGCAGGTACATGCGCAAAATAACGTATTTAGCTTTAATAGTGAGAGCGGGCTATTAACCTCGTGGCTTCAAGGCGCGGAGGAAACACTTGCCGCGCCGCTAGAAGATAACTTCTTCAGAGCGCCGCTAGATAACGACATTGGGGTAAGCGAAGTTGATAATCCAGACCCAAATGCGTGGGAGTCTCGCTGGCGTCGTGCTGGAATTGGCAAGTGGACACGCACTTGCACGGGCGTAGACGTTGAGCAGGGCGCGCAAGACGTGCGTATAACATCGTTATTTGACTATCACCATTCAGAAAAGCTGGTAGCGGCAACCAAGTGGGTTTACACCATAAATGCACAGGCCGAGCTATCGGTAGACGTTGAAGTGCTTTTGGATGATGGTTTACCACCTATGCCGCGAATTGGTATACAAACGGCAGTGCCTGTAGCCGATAAGCCAACGTCGATTACCTGGCAGGGACTAGGGCCATTTGAGAACTACCCTGACAGAAAAGCGGCAGCGCGTTATGGTCGCTACACCTTACCTATAGAAGAGATGCAAACGTGCTACATATTCCCAACGGACAACGGCTTGCGCTGTGGCTGTACACAACTTGAGGTTAGCGGCCTGAAAGCAAAAGGACAGTTCTATTTTAACGTGAGCGAATATGGACAAGCACAGCTAGACGAGGCAAAACACACCTGTGATTTAACACCTCAAGATTGTGTGTTTGTGTACATTGATCATGCTCACATGGGCGTAGGCGGCGATGATTCATGGAGCCCAAGTACACATAAAGCATTCTTGTTGGAAGAGAAGCAATACCGCTACTCAGTTTGCTTTAGCGCTACTGACAGCTAATCCTCAGTGTGAAGTAGATCATTTAGCTCTCGATATCTCAAGTGACATTTCACGGCATAGCTTAGTTATGCCGTCATTGGGATGAATTGTTTACATATAAAAAAAGCCGCTACACAGTAGCGGCTTTTCATTAATTCAAAACTCGTTCAGGCGACGTCTTAGCCGTCAACCTGACCGCAGAAACGGTAACCTTCACCGTGAATGGTTACAATCAATTCTTCATCTGAAGGATCTGATTCGAAGTGCTTACGAATACGACGAATCGTTACGTCAACCGTACGGTCATTCGGACGAAGTTCACGCCCCGTCATTTCCATTATTAGCTGCTCACGGGTAAGGATCTTACCTGGATTGCTTAAGAAAAGGTGAAGAGCGCGGAATTCACTGCGTGGTAGGCGGAACTCTTTCCCGCTAGGTGAAATCAATGAACGGCTATCACCGTCAAGCGTCCAGCCGTTGAAGCTTACACGGCTTGGTAAATCGTCATCTTCTGAAGAGTTTGTAGTACGAGACAGTAAGTTGCGCGCGCGAATAGTCAATTCACGAGGGTTGAAAGGCTTAGTCAGATAATCGTCTGCGCCAATTTCAAGACCTAGAATACGGTCAACGTCGTTATCACGACCCGTTAAGAAAATAAGCCCAACGTTTTTACGGTCACGTACTTCACGTGCCAAAATAAGGCCATTTTTACCCGGTAGGTTAATGTCCATGATAACCAAATTGATAGCGTGATTCTCGAAGAAATCATGCATTTGATCACCGTTCTCGGCCTCAAACACATTATACCCTTCCGCTTCAAATAAACTCTTAAGCGTGGTACGGGTTACCACCTCATCTTCAACAATTAACACATTTGGCGTCTGCATGGTGTTCTACACTCTTTCTAAAATACGATTTAAGCAACTAACTGGTTAAATTTTAATATTCATATACTTGATTGCAAGCAACTTGTGAATATTCTTACTGTTAAGGTATTGGGGTTAGCCAATAAAAATCAAGAAAAGTTCATACTTTATACAACTATTCTGACGTTTTCGCATTAACAACGGGGAAGATAATTACAAATTCTACGCCGTTGCCTTCCTCACTGGTGATCGATATTGAACCATTAAGGGCTTGCGTTACTAAGTTGTATACCAAGTGCATTCCCAATCCGGAACCGCCTTGCCCGCGCTTTGTGGTGACAAAGGGGTCAAATATCCGTTTGCGAATTTCTGGGGAAATGCCTTTTCCGTTATCGGTATAAACAAGCTTGAGCTTATTGCTACTCACCATTTCGGCACGAATATCAATTGTGCCTTCATCCATGGTTTCAAACCCATGAATAACCGAATTCATGATTAAATTAATCAAGATTTGATTTATTGGGCCAGCCTTCGTTTCAACGCTAAGGGTAGGGTCGCAATCTACGTTGATGTTGTGTTTTAATTTTTTGAGTCGAGGCTGCAATGACAATAGTATCTCATTAACTAGCTGTACAACGCAAAAACTTCGACTAGATTCTGAGGTTTGATCTACAGCAACCTGCTTAAAACTGCTAATAAGTTCGGCAGCTCTGTTCAAATTGCGGTAAATAATGTTGAGGTTTTCGTTACTTTCATCCAAAAAGCGTTTCATTGCACTGGCTTTCAGCGTTTTATTTTCAAAGTCTTTTTGAATAACCGCTAACCTGTCTAACATCATTGTCGACGCAGTAACGCCTAAACCTATCGGAGTATTTACCTCGTGCGCAACGCCCGCAACCATATCACCGAGCGAGGCCATCTTTTCATTCTGTACAATTTGACGCTGAAACTGATGTAGCTTTTCTAACGTTTGAATAAGTTCCTGGTTTGCATCCTTAAGGGCGGTGGTTCGGTGACTTACCATATCTTCTAAGCTGGCATTGAGCTTTCTATGTTGCTCCTCCGCCTGTCGTTGCTTTTGCATGTACTCTTGCATGCGAAACAGCATCACATTCACGGCGTCAGCCAAGATATCGAGTTCTCTAATAGTGGAGCCGCTGGCACGGGCTGAATAATCACGTTGTCGTGAAGTACGCTGCAAGAAGTTAGCAATGTCTTCAACGGGGCCAGTTACAATACGTTGCATACGCACTGCAAAGTAAAAGCTAATAGCCAAAAGCGCCAAGGCTACTGCCAAATTAAGCCAAATCGACTTTCCAACAAGCTGGTTAAAATTCTCTGAGGAAATTCGTAAATATATCCAGCCCAACTGAATGTTCGTCTCAGTGTCGAAGACTTTTGCACTTAATTCAAGGTATTGCCCATTGTCGGCCAATTGAGGTGTCATAAACATGGACGCCAGTTGATTTTCCTTGCCTCCTAACAATAACTGGCCTTCCTTGTTATAAGAGGCGAAAATCTGGGGCTCTAAGTTACCGCTTTGCGCTTTGTAAACGTGGGCATTTAATACATGGTCGGCGGCAGCAAGGTTACTTAGGGCAAGTTCAATGCGCTCTGGCGTTTCGTCATAAAGATACATAGCTGAACTGCTTGCGACCAACTTGGCTAACATGAGTGCGTTAGACTCAAGTTCATGACGGTAGGTTTTAATTTGCGTGTAGACGGCAAGACTGGATAACACTGCAAGCGAAAACGTAGTAATTGACATTACCACCCAAATGAAAAGGCTTTTAATCGTAAGCTTGACTACTTTATCCGTCATATCCGTTTTGCGTATTGTCCATTCGCGTCTTCCATATATTCATAGTGGCGCAAAAATGCGCAAAAAGGAAGACGCCCATAAACAATAATTAATGTACGCAAAGCCCTTTAGTTGAGGGTTGAAACGTATAGTTGCTGGTAATTCTTCGCCGCTGCTTCCCATGTGAATCGCGTTCGCATTCCACGTTGCTGCATCGCCCTGAATTTTCCGGCATCTTCGTAGAACGCCAGCAGAGCTCGACGAATACAAGATAGCAGTGCATGTGGCGTAGGATCATCAAACACAAAACCCGTACCTTCACTATCGTTGCTGTAATCGATAACCGTGTCTTTGAGTCCGCCTACCGAACGTACGATGGGGATGGTTCCATAAGCTAAGCTGTACATCTGGTTCAATCCGCACGGCTCAAACTGAGAAGGCATTAGGAAGAAATCAGCGCCGGCTTCTACCAAATGGGCATGTTCGGAACTAAACCCGTTTATAAACGCGAATTGGTCAGGGTGTTGTTGAGCGAATTCGCCAAGGTCCATACACACTTTAGGGTCGCCAGTGCCCACAATTACCATTTGAACATTGTGTTTAATTAAATCGTCCAAAATGGGCAGTATGTAGCCAAAGCCTTTTTGTTCAGTCAGCCGGCACACCATTCCAATAAGCGGTACGTTGCCATTCTCAGGTAATCCCGACTTCTCCTGTAATGCTCGTTTACATGCGGTCTTTGGATGAAGATTCTCTACACTGTAATTCTCAGGTAGAAATGTATCTGTCTCGGGGTTCCACTGCGTGTAGTCACATCCGTTAAGAATACCGCTTAAGTCGGCTTGACGATTTACAAGCCGCTCGTGCAGGCCATGACTACCCAGGTCAGTGAGTAACTCGCTTGCATAGTTAGGGCTTACGGTTGTCACTTTCGTGGCAAACTCAATCCCGCTCTGCAGCATATTGATGTAACCGCCGTGCACTTGCGCCAGAATGTTTGGATGATGGCGAAGAAAGGGAATGCTCTCAAGCTTATGCACGCCTTGAAAAGCCGCGTTATGAATAGTGAATATGGTTTTAGTACCGTCAAAATACCCAGATTTGTCGTGGGTAAGTAAAAACGGCAGCATGGCCGCATGCCAGTCGTGACAGTGAATAATGTCAGGCTTTTTATCGATAGCTTTTAGCGTTTGAAGTACGGCGCCACTGAAAAAGCTAAAGCGCTCACCATTGTCTTCATAGGCTTCAAATGCGTTGGCGTATAGCCCTTCACGCATAAAGTATTCGGGCGAGTCTACAAAGTAAATAGGAATACCGTGCCATTGCATGTAGCGAATATCAAAATGGTACACCTGACCTTCAGTAAACAGGGTTTGTTGCTCGGTTACAGTTGGTAGGTTCAACTGTTCAGCCAGTACTTGGTAATAAGGCATAACAATGGTGATGCTTTCGCCCAAGGTATCAAGCGCGAGTGGGAGTGCTTTTCCAACGTCTGCAAGGCCGCCGGTTTTTACCAATTCTTCAACTTCTGAAATAGCAAATACAATATTCACAGGTGATCCCCCAGAGCGTAACGTGCAGTGCACTTGTAATGCTTAAATATAGTGTACGGAAAAAGCGCCGTATGCCATTGCGTGGAGTACGCAATGGCATGAGCAACAGGTAGAAAAGCTAAATTAGCACAAGCTAATGGTTTTTTTAATTACAAAGCCGCTTGATAAACAGAAAATTGCGACGTTTGTGCTGTGGTATAGACCGTTTGGAAGTGCTCAGCGAGTAAACCTGGGTAGGGTAAGAATCGGTTTGCCACCATCTGCATAGTGCCGCCACGACTTAAGCTTGCTTTAGCGTCAGAAATAAAGCGCTTAGTGATGGTGTAGTCAGTTTTAATGCCAGTATGAAATGGCGGGTTGGTGACAATGTGCTGTACTTTTTGAGTAAAACCGTGCAATCCATCCGCAGCATAGAGTGTTGCTGATAACCCATTGTCTGCTAGGGTGAGTGCACTACAGTAAACCGCAAGTGCGCTAACATCAGTAAGATGAAGCTTCAAATGCGGATACTTAAGCATTATATAACTGGCAATCACGCCAGCGCCGCATGCGAAATCCAGAATTTCACCACTCAGTGACGTTGAGAGTTTTTCTAGTAAAAGCTCAGTTCCCGCATCCAGTTCTTTGTAGCTGAATACGCCAGGCATAGAGGCCACTTGCCAAGCTGTGCCCTCAACGTGATACGTGTTCATATCAAGCCATGCATCCGGTTCAAAGGCAAGGTGTGGCTCTTCAACTAAAACGGTGATAAGACTGCAGTGGCGAGCAGAATCAACCTTTTGGGTTGGGCCGTATTGGTCCATCAACTTAGCAGCACTCTTTATACCGCCCTTATTTTCACCCACCACGTGAATACGACCATTTTGGCCCACCATGCTGGCTGCCATTCGCAATAGCATCTGAAAATGGGTTTTAGCTTTGGGTAAGAAAATCATCACGTCAGTGTGAGATTTCTCTAGTGCAACGAAAGGCGTAAATATATGAGTGTGATTTCCGACTTTTTGCGTCACCTCAAAACCTGTGCGCGTAATATCTCGGCTATCAAACGATACCGAGGGTACGACTCTTACGCACTCTGAAAAAACATCGAAATATTGGTGAATTACCGTGACTTCTTGCGATTTAAGACCGTCCAGAAAATACGCATCAGAAGGGTTGATAAATGCCCACTGACCTTCTTCGAAAAGCGCGATATTACGTTCTAACAGTTGGCTTTGAGGAGATAAAATCATTACTTAGTACGCTCGAAAATTAGATCCCAAACGCCATGACCTAGTTTTTGGCCACGGGTTTCAAACTTGGTAATTGGGCGGTAGTCTGGACGAGGTACATAGTCGCCGTCAGTTGCAGTATTGGTGTAACCGTCGGCATTGATCATAACGTCTAACATGTGCTCAGCATATTGCTCCCAATCCGTCGCCATATGAAAACAACCGCCAATAGCTAATTTGGTGCGAACCAGCTCAACAAATTCAGGCTGAACAATACGGCGTTTGTGGTGACGCTTCTTGTGCCAAGGGTCTGGGAAGAATAGCTGTAGGCGAGACAACGAACCGTCTGGGATCATATTCTTAAGCACTTCTACTGCATCATGGTCCATTACACGCAAGTTCTCGACGCCTTGTTCGCTTGCTTCAGCTAAGCATGCGCCAACGCCTGGACGGTGAACTTCAATGCCGATAAAGTCTTTCTCAGGTGCGTTTGCGGCCATTTCAACCAATGACTTGCCCATACCGAAGCCAATTTCTACAACAACAGGCGCACTTCGGCCAAAAATTTCTGACAACGATAACGGTGCTTCAGCGTAGTCAATGCCCTTGGTTGGCCAGTGATCTTCTAGCGCTTTTTCTTGTGCTTTAGTAAGTCTACCTTCGCGTTTCACAAAGCTTTTTACCTTGCTTACGTATACTCCAGCGGCTTCTGCTTCCGCCTGACTTTTGAATTGCCTCATTTGCAATGCCTTTCTTACCCAATTTTATGGTGGCGCATTATCCACTTACCCACGGCTTATGCAACGCTATCGTGGCAAAAATGCTGTAATTTTATACGCCAATTTGTTTCGCAATAATAGACGCTACGGCGTCAGTTTTCTCAAGTACTACCATATGCCCGGCGTCACTGATGGTGTGGAACGTCGCTTTGGGTAGTACATTTTTTAGCTGCCTAATTGTTTCTGCTGGTGCAATGGCGTCTTGCTGGGCAGTGATAAACGTTACTGGCGCATTGATCTTTGCGAGCGCTTTAACGGTACTTTCTCGTGGTGTGGTTGCTAGTGTGTGGTTGAGTAACGTTGTTTTACCTAAATCCTGCGCCATCGATTTTACAACGCCAGCCACGTTTTCATCCGCTAAGCGGGAAGGGTGGATAAATCGCGAAAGATAAGCATCGTTGTCGGGCTTGAAGTTTCCTTGCTTAAGCATGGTGGTCAGCTGCTTACGCTTGGCTATTTCTTCTTTTGAAAGCCCTTCTGGGTTATAGCCAATCAATGTTATGGAAGCTACATTTACAGGGTTGCGCTGCGCCACCAGCGCGGCAATAAATCCGCCCATGGAATAACCCACAAGGTGCACTTTTTCGTTTTCGAGAATACGATCTTCGCTTAATGCTAACATTTCTTCTTGTGAAGCTGCCCACTGAAGTGGCACATAGCGACGTTGCGCAATACTGAGTGTGCG
This sequence comes from Alteromonas sp. G4i35, assembly GCF_054960375.1. Taxonomy (NCBI): domain Bacteria; kingdom Pseudomonadati; phylum Pseudomonadota; class Gammaproteobacteria; order Alteromonadales; family Alteromonadaceae; genus Alteromonas; species Alteromonas sp. G4i35. The sequence continues at coordinate 76,036 of NZ_JBHNZD010000013.1, forward strand.
CCAAAGAGGCAGAAATATTCGCTCGTCACAGAGCGTACCGGGAAAAAATAAAACAGGGTGCTGCACAGACACGTGTGCTCCTTAACAATAAACTGGCTAGTTACATGCTACCATAGCGCGCTTTTTAATGAATGGTCGCTAGGTAGAAAGCGACCAAGCGGTAGTAATTGCCCATACAGACGATTATGACAGAACAACAATATACAGGTAGCTTTGCAGAGCGAGTGCTCGCATGGTTTGATAAACACGGGCGAAAGCATTTGCCTTGGCAACAAGACGTTACGCCATACAAAGTGTGGGTGTCTGAAATAATGCTTCAGCAAACCCAAGTCACTACGGTAATTCCCTATTTCAAACGCTTTATGGCGTCTTTTCCTACCGTGCACGACTTGGCTAAGGCATCTCAAGACGACGTGCTTCATCATTGGACTGGGCTTGGCTACTACGCAAGAGCAAGGAATCTTCACAAAGCTGCGAATATGCTGGTAGATAATTACAATGGCGAGTTTCCCTATAGTCTGGAAGAAGTCATGGATTTGCCCGGCATAGGGCGCTCAACCGCAGGGGCGATACTTTCGCTATCTCGCAATATGCACTTTCCTATATTAGATGGCAATGTGAAGCGTGTGCTGGCGCGATACTATGCAATTGGCGGGTGGCCGGGACAGAAAAAGGTAGAGAATCTGCTTTGGGAAGTGGCCGAGAAAAATACGCCTACCAATCCAGAAGGCGGACGTTGTGCCAACTATACGCAGGTGATGATGGATTTGGGCGCGATGATCTGTACGCGAAGCAAGCCAAAGTGTGATGAGTGCCCGCTTCAAGCCGACTGTATAGCCTACGCCCAAGGCACGCAAACCGACTACCCGGGTAAAAAACCAAAAAAGACGCTGCCCGAGAAATCCACCTTTATGATGGTGGCACAGTTCAACAGCCAAGTATATCTAGAGCAGCGCCCTTCAACAGGGCTGTGGGGTGGCCTATATGGTTTTATTGAGGTGTCTTCAATAGAAGAGGGGATGGAGCAGTTGGCCAAGCGAGGTATCAGTGTCGACGAAACCCGAACGCTTGAAGGGTTCCGTCATACCTTTAGCCATTTTCATTTAGATATCACCCCGGTAGTGGCCGTGGTAAACTCTGCTCCATCAAAGCGCGTAGCCGAAACAGCATTTCGTTGGTTTTCGTTGAACGAGCCTATTGAAGTTGGTTTGGCGGCACCTACAACCAAGATTATTCAGCAGTTAATGCGTTAGGCGTTTTAAGCCCAACGCAACATTTTTTGCTAAGCAGATAGCGAACGAAAGGAAATAACATGGCAAGAACGGTATTTTGTCGCAAGCTTCAAAAAGAAGCTGACGGCTTAGATTTCCAACTTTATCCGGGTGAACTGGGTAAGCGTATTTTCGACAACATTTCTAAAGAAGCATGGGCTGAATGGCAAAAGAAACAGACCATGCTGATTAACGAACACAAGTTGAATATGATGGAGCCGAATGCCCGTAAGTTTTTAGAAGAAAAAATGTCGGCCTACTTGTTTGACGACGTAGAGCCTACGATTGAAGGCTATGTTCCGCCTGAAAAATAAGCAAAAAAGCGTTTTTTGAGCAAACAATGCGCAAACAGTAATAAAAGCGCAAAAAAAGCGAGAAAAACGGTTGACTTGTGAAGGCGAAAACCGTTTAATACGCACCCACAGCAGGACAGGCAGCAAACGCCTAGAACGCTAACAAGTTTCAGCCTCGATAGCTCAGTTGGTAGAGCAGCGGATTGAAAATCCGCGTGTCCCTGGTTCGATCCCGGGTCGAGGCACCACTTATAAAGAAGCCCTGATCAGAAATGGTCGGGGCTTTTTTGATTTCGGCGGTTGAAAACACACGCACACGCTAACGTGCCCCTGCGGCTGCGCCGCGCGTTGCAATCCCGGAGCGAGGCACCATTATTCAGAAAGCCCTGCATGAAAATGCGGGGCTTTTTGTTTTAGCAGTCTAACTTTATTTTACTGTGAGTAAGTTTGAAGTTTCGGTAATTGAATATGTGTATAAAATCTTCAGAGAATTTATACAAAGTAGATTTAGGGTCTTTGATATTGTTATTAGGATAATATCCTTTCCCAAAGAATTTGCTTAATATAATTTTGACAGTCTTATGTAGGCGGCCGAGAATGGAAAGGATGATCTGCGTGGACTATTCCAATGTTGTCAAAGTTCGTTTCAATAGATATCGAAAGAGGTAACTTGTTAGCTAAGTTAAAATATTTATTCTTAAGCTCATTGTCTAAGTATTGCCACCATTTACCTTCATTCTGATACCAAAGCTCAGATTGGTATAGCTTGCTCAAATTGATTTCTAATATTAGTTTTTCATGATTCCCTAATACAGAAAAGAATCATTTCTCATCTAATAAATTCAAACACCTCTCAGAATTTAGGTTTCTGTCAATAAGGTCGCCGACATCAAAAACTCTATCTGTCAGAGCGCGAGTTCCTCAAGCATTTATTTGTCAGCCTCCTCAATTTTTTGTGTAAGTCCGGGTACCTCCTGTTATAACGTTAATGGAACTGGACAAAGAGAAAGCATTGTGGCAACTACTTAGAGCGTTCAAGTTCTATCGCAGTATCTGAATTACGGATTTAGTGGCGCGGCTAAAAATTTGCATGGTTGTAGGCTATCTCTCTCATCATGACTATTTCTTAAATTCTGCCGATGAACGGGCTATTCTAATCACAAATCAGCCTCAACTGTTTACCAATTCGCGAAAATCCATTATTCTCCATATTGGTTATGTTTAATGCTTAAGAAATGTTTAAATCCATATCAAAAGTAATATTAGTGTTTACAGTGCTATCTGCCCTCGTCGGGCAAGCGATGGCTGTAGATACTATGAGTTTTGAAATGGCTATTGACAACAAACATTACAATAGTAATTCTGAATCGAATTGCTCTACGAACATGAGCCATGGTATGAGAGTAGATTCTAGCAGTTCGGAGAACGCTAGTATTAAAGATTGTTGCAACACTTCGGAATGCACATGCCCACCAGGTGGTTGTACTCATGCTCCCGTCCTTATAGCTTCCATGATGATTGTTCAACACCCAGTGGTGCCGGACGCTTCATTTGGCTTGTTCTTCCAACAGCCAGTTTCAGTAACTTCCTCACTTTTTCGCCCACCGATATTTGCCTAACACAGGGTCAGTGCGTCCAAATTTCACGCACAATTTGTTTTAGTTCCTGTTTATTATCTAGGTGCTAGCGTACCTATATGTGCCAGCTTTGTCTGGAGGCAAAAATGTTAAAAAAAATCATCTATCAAGCTGCGGTATTACTGCTAATTCTACCTAGCGTTGCCATGGCAAATATCCACCATGGCGCAAACGACGCCTTTGAATTATTGGTCTATAAATCACCATCGTGTGGATGCTGTAAAAAGTGGATAACTCATCTAGAAAGCCAAGGGTTTCAACTACGTACAAAGGACTTTCATAACTTGAGCGACATCAAGAACGAATACGGAATTTCGCCAAATCTTCGCTCTTGCCATACCGCTGTTACAGAAAACGGCTTTGTATTTGAAGGCCATGTCCCTTCTAAGTTTATAAAACGATTCTTGTTAGAAGAACATCCAAAGGCTATCGGGTTATCTGTTCCAGCTATGCCAGTAGGTTCACCCGGAATGGAAGTAGCAGAGCAGTTTATGCCTTATACCGTTTTCATTATATATCAAGATGGGAGCTACGAACCTTACGCGAAAGTAGAAAGCTACGACAGTCAATTCGATTGAAGTCAAAGTTAAACAAATAAATGCGCACTTTTGACAATCAAAGCAATTTTAATTTTTAAAAACCGAATATTAACCAAAGATAGAGGTAATCATGAAAGCACTTGTTAAATCATTTGCAATATTTAGTGTACTGCTAAGCAGCATGGCATTCGCTACTCTCAGAAGGTGCAAACATGTATGAAGATAGTTTATTTTGGAAGTGACTTATTCTCGAATTGTTTGTCACTTCTAATCAAAATTAGATTGAACATTGAGCTCGTTTTCATAAACGATGTTCAGGAAAATGCGAGCTTTATCAAACGAATTTGTCGTACACACAATATTGTTTATTCCACCGAACGCCCAAGTGTCGTGACTCTTAAAGAATATTTAAATGACGAGCAGACAGTCTTTGTTGTAGCAGATTACGGATACAAACTACCCATAAACGAAATAAAATATGCGATTAATATCCACCCATCTTTACTACCCAAAAGTAGAGGCCCAACCCCACTAACCTACATTATCGACAACCCTGAGAACGCGGGTGTTAGCATTCATAAACTTACTGAGAAACTTGATGCAGGTAGCATCCTAATCCAAGAGAAATTTGAGGTCGAAGACAATGAAACGATATCATCATTGATGGTCAAGTCTCAGTTACTCGCAGAAACTCTGTTAGAAGAATTACTCAATAACTTTAATGAGCTTTATAATAACGCCACACCTCAATTGGAAAAGCTAGCGTCATTCCAAAGTCTACCTCCAGTAAAAAGAAGGTTTGTAAATTGGGATCAAAACACCACTCAATTTAGTCATGCTCTTCGACAATACGGGCACTTTGGGATTCTTATTTCGTTAGATAACGCGTTATATATCGCAAATGATGTCGAAGTCACAACTTTCAGTCACGATTTCACGTGCGGTAGCGTAATCTTTGAGGATGCACTAATTAAAAGCATTGCTATAAATGATGGCTATGTTGTACTTTCTAAGCGTAGTTTAAGGCTATATGAATCAAGAGTACTAAACTAGTTGATTACGGCTTTAATATTTAAAGGCCCTACGCACTTTTTTGTGTTGTGTTGATCTGCGTCAAAGTAAGAATAACGGAATACCGCTACTATTTCCTTACTCACTGATGGAGTTTATTTGTGTCAGGCATTTATAAATGGTTTAAATTAGTACTAATAGCTGCGCTGCTTTCACAGCATGGCTTTGCTATGACGAACCCAATTATATGTGATGGTCACGACACATCAGAATCTCATATATCCTCAAATGATTCCTTATCAAACGTAGAACATACTAATTTAAATAATCACACACTTCATTCAGAAAAAGAACCAAGATGCACAGCACTGCGAAGGAAATGATCAATCGATATGCGCGTGCTGCATAGGTGCTTACTGTGCAACTTCTTTAACCCAATTTTTTGCTCCTGCGCAATCCGTTTTTTCGAAAAATAGCATTTTGGCTTTTTATAAACATACACAATAGCACTGATATTTGTGGCGTCACCGTCCGAGCGTGTGGGAAAATTTCAAACGATGCGAATGAAATAGTCCTAAGTGTGATTGGCCACAATGAGTCAATGATGACGACTATTATAGCAGCTGAAACAACACGACAGATGTGCGTTTTCCATCTGGCTCCAGGTGTTTTTTACAGTGAGCAGGTTATCATTCTTTATCCAATAATTGAGGAACTGAAAAATGAGTTTCCCAATTTGGTAGTGAGGCTCTAGGCTTGGTTTTTTCCGAAGGTATTAATCAACTTATTCCGAACTGTTAGATCAATCGTTGATACACACAAGTAAAGCCTATACCAGCAACTGTATTAAGATTAATGATGAAATGTCCAGTTTTATGAAGCAGGTGTTGGAAAGTGCAAACATGACAAATGAGGGGAAGTGGCCGATACATCAGCTTCAGAAAGTGACCACCTGTTTAGAGTCCAGGACGAAGTTTGATTGATTATTTGTGGAATGAAACAACAAATACGGTTAAGTTGTCATCTGAGCTAACCGTTAGTTTAGCTCCGTTCATGTGAAGCAATGAACGAGCGATAGTCAATCCTAAACCAACGCCTTGACCATGATTTTTTCGTGAAGGGTCTGCTCTAAAAAAGCGATCAAAAAGTCTCTGAAGATGGTCATCAGAGATTTTCGGGCCTGGATTTGAAACGGTAATTTTTGTATGTTCTTCGTTGGTAGATACTGCTACCTTAACAATCGCGTTTTCGAAGGAATATCGAATTGCGTTTGATAATAGATTACTCATAGCTTGTCGAAACATGGACTTATCGCAATCAATTGTGGCATCGGCCCCTCGGATGCGAATTTGAATTTGTCTTTCTTCTGCCAGTGGTTCAAAATACTCAACTAATTCTTGAAGCTCTGCCCGGCAATTTAGTCGCTCTAACTGTGGCTTGACGAGTCCATGTTCCGTTTTGGCTAGAAGTAACATGTCACTGACCATCTTGGTCATACGTTCGTATTCTTCCAAATTAGAATATAAAATTTCAACATATTCACTTTCAGTGCGCGGTTGATTCAGAATAACCTGCGTTTGAGTTGTCAGGTTTGTGACCGGTGTTCTCAATTCATGCGCAATGTCCGCAGAAAAATATGAAAGTTGCTCAAAGCCAGCTTCGAGTCGTTCAATCATAGCATTAAACGACCCCACTAATCCTGCGAGCTCGACCGGTACCTCTAAAGGATTTAGTCGGATATCGAGCTTGTCAGCAGTAATAGAACCTATTTTTCTACTCAGTTTCCGTAGCGGCGAGTGGCCTCGATACACAGCAAAACGTGCCACTATTATCGTGATCAAACCAGACACGAAAATAATGCCCCATAACGTCTTTTCAAAGTCTTCCATGTAATTCATGTGAAATTCCATGTTTGAGGCTACCACAACACGGTATGTAGACTTATTCTGACCAGTGCTGACGGTCACGAGAGCTTCAGTTGCTCGCAACATATGGGATCCATCAAAAAAAAGTGTCAACATATCAGGCGTTATGAGATCGTTGTCAAACAATTGACCGGGGTATTTGTGCAAGTCAACGCCTTTACTCGAAAATACGGATTCTCCATCTTCATTTTGCACAAGGTAATAGACTTCATGATGACCAGACACTGCTTCAACGAGGATACTCGAAGGTGCCACCTTTTCAGTGTATGCTTCGCTAAGCTTTCGTTTTACAGCATGGAATACCTCATTTAATTCATCAGCATCCTGTTCAGCAAAATGCGTTGCAATTGATTGTTGAACGATTAAGCTGATTATTGTAAGGCACAAAAATACGGTAATGCCAACAAGTATAGTGACTCTAAACGCAAGAGAGTTTGGCCGTTTTAGTTTATTCGTTACTATCATCTACACTCATTTTATAGCCCATCCCCCTGACAGTTTGAATTAGCTTTACAGGAAAGTCATCATCAATTTTTGCACGCAATCTTCGGATAGCGACATCAATGACATTCGTGTCACTGTCAAAATTCATGTCCCATACCTGAGAGGCGATCAAAGAACGGGGCAATACTTCACCTTGACGTCTGACCATTAGTTCAAGCAATGTAAACTCTTTAGTCGTCAGATTGATTACTTTGCCACCGCGCTTCGCAACGCGAGAAGGGATATCAAGCTCCAAATCTGCAATGTGTAACGTGTTGTTAGGGACAGAAGTCCCTCTCCTGATCAAGGTGCGCACTCTTGCGAGGAGTTCCGCGAAAGCAAACGGTTTAACCAAATAATCGTCTGCGCCTAACTCAAGTCCTTTGACTCTGTCATTAACGTGATCGCGAGCGGTTAAAAAAAGAACGGGTGTAAATTTACCAGACTCTCTCAATGAAGACAGGATTTTCCAACCTTCTATGTCGGGCAGCATTACATCGAGTACGATTAATTCATAATCACCAATCATCGATTTGTGGTGACCATCCAGGCCAGTCCTTACTAATTCTACAACAAAGCCGGATTCAATTAGCCCTTGTTTGATGTAATCGCCCGTTTTTACTTCGTCTTCGACTACAAGTATTTTCATGGTATGTGATTAACCTGCTGCATAGCTTTAATTCAATGGAGTAAGCCTGTTGAATACACCGCAATCGTAAAATGCTGTTAGTATACTAATAATAAAACGTATGCCAGCCACCAACAGAGTATTCAATATACTAATGAGCGCACCACATCGTAGCTCGAAGTCGCAAATATTCAACTAAAAATACACTTTCGCTATCAATATCGCTCATGATTACAAAATTGTAATGTCAAGGTAATCTGTCTGTCAGGGCCATTTGATATTCTCATTGCCGTAGCTAATCCGTGAAAACGCGTTTCATTAAAGGAGTCAGGTTTAAGTGAAACTTTCATTCGTCAAATACCTCGTTGTTATCGCTTTGTTGAGCGTGCAAGTAAGCGGGTCTTTCGCGAGTGTAGCTGTGCCATGTGCAAGCGATATGGTGCATGAAATAGATAACAGAATCGGTCATCACATGGACCACTCAACACATGATGTATCAGAGAATTGTTGCAATCAAGATTGCTGTTGTCCCATGGCTGCCTTTCAGCTCGGCATGTTGGCTGGGGCGAATCTCGAAACATCAAAACTGTTGAACACCCCAGTCCTAACCAGACAAGCAAGGCTGCATAAAGTCTTTATCGCTATACATTTACGCCCCCCAAAATACTCTCTCGTGTAATCAGGTTAGTCGATGTAAAGACTAACAGTTACTGCACGTGATGTTTCCATCGTGAAGCGTGCGAAATTCAATATATGTGAGAGTTGTTTATGAAAAAAAATATACCGTTTTGGGCTCTGGTTTCTGTAGTCCTCTTTTTAACGGCGTGCAGTGATGTCCTGCAAGCAAATAATGATGCAAAGTCTGCAACACAGGCCCCGAAAATTACATTGGATGTCTACAAAAGTAGAACATGTAGATGTTGTCAAAAATGGGTACGACATATTGAAGAACATGGTTTTGAAACAGATGTGACAAATGTCGCGCTAATGTCCAGAGTTAAAGATAAACATGGCATCGAACCCCAGTATCGCTCCTGCCATACTGCTCTTTCTCAGGACGGGTTTGTATTTGAGGGGCACATACCCGCAAAATACATCCAACAATTTTTAGAAAACCCTCCTGAAGGGGTTTTAGGGTTGAGCGTTCCAGCCATGCCAATTGGATCGCCGGGCATGGAAGTTGACGAACGATTCCAACCTTACCTTGTATTGCAACTCAATGTAGATGGTTCAGTTACGACCTTTGCTGAAGTCAACACCTATGAGGAGCAATTCTAATGAACCGGTTTTGTCTTTTTGTTTCTATTTGGGGAGCGTTCTCGTTCTCGATGGTCTCTCCCGCTATCGCGAATGAAAAATTAACGCTCAAACGTGCAGTAGAAATAGCGGTAGAAAATGATCCATGGCTCGTTAGCAGTGCACATCGTGAACGTGCCACATTGTCCAGTAGTGTCGTCGCCTCGAGCCTACCAGACCCCGTTGTCAACATCGGTTTAGCAAATGTACCCACTGATGGTTTTGCGTTTGATCAAGAGCCCATGACTCAGCTAAAAGTAGGTGTGTCACAGATGTTTCCTCGTGGTGATTCGTTAGCCATAAGGTCTCGTCAATTGCGGGAGCAAGCAGCAGAGCATCCCCTGATGAGAGCCGACCGAGTGGCCAAAGCACGCGTTCAAGTATCAAACTTATGGTTAGAAATATATCGGGCGCAGCAAAGTGTAAAGCTAATTGATGAAGATAAAGCGTTATTTGAACAGCTCAGCGATATCGCAAAGGCAAATTATTCAACTGCCTTTGGACGCGTAAATCAGCAAGATATCGTTCGTGCAAAGTTGGAATTAACAAGGTTGGAAGACCGACTTACTAAACTACGAGCATTAGAAGAAAGAGCCACAGGGAAGCTTCTAGAGTGGCTAGTTAGAGATCAAAATTATCCAAGTCAATCGGGATTTGATGCCTTTTCTCGATTAACGTTGCCGCATGCCCTACCTGAGATCAAAAACATGGGGCAGAATATGAGAACAATACTTGAGCGCAGAGATCAACAATCGCTTGCAATGGTTCTCAATCAACACCCTTTGATCCTCTCGATAGAGCAAAGAATTCGCGCCAGCCAAACCGGTATTGACCTTGCCAAAGAAAAATACAAGCCACAATGGGGGGTTAACGCTAGTTACGCCTACAGAGACGACACGCCCGACGGTACAAGTCGAGCAGATTTTTTATCGATGGGTGTAAGTTTCGATGTACCTCTTTTTACAGAAAACCGCCAAGACCAAGAGGTTTCGGCTGCCGTAAGCCTATCTGAAGCCATTAAAACCGACAAGCGCTTAGTCCTCAGAGAAATGATGTCATACATCCAGTCTTTATATGCGGAAAATGAGCGATTAATGGAGCGACAAGCGCTGTACGAACTCGAATTGTTAGAGCAAATGCAAGAGCAAGCTGAGGCATCGCTCAATGCTTATACCAACGACGAAGGAGACTTTGCTGAGGTAGTGCGTGCTCGTATTGCGGATCTTAATGCCAGAATTGACGCACTGGATATCAGTGTGGATTTGGTCAAAACAAAAATTCAACTCAATTATTACTTTGATACCAACGCAGGTATTCCTTTGTCTCAAATCGGAGAACAACAATGAGCACAATTAAAGCACTCGTCATAGGCGGGGTAGCAGGCGGTATTATGACTGCGTTGGCATTCACGTTTCTGATACCATCTTCATCATCCACCGCGAATAATGAGCAAAACGAAGAGAAGCAACCGTTGTATTGGGTTGCGCCGATGGACCCAAATTACCGCAGAGACGAACCAGGAAAGTCTCCGATGGGCATGGATCTCATTCCTGTCTACGAAGAAAGTTCAAGTGGTGATGCGGGCCCAGGAACAATTACTATAGCGCCAAATGTGGAGAACAATCTTGGTGTTCGAACTGCGAAAGTGCAGCGCCGCGCGCTGCATGTCCCTATTAGAACTGTCGGGTACGTTCAATACAACGAAGAAACATTAATCCATGTGCATCCTCGCGTTGAAGGCTGGATAGAAACACTGCATGTAAAAGCATCTGGAGAATATGTTAAAAAAGGGGAACCACTTTACTCTCTATACTCGCCTGAGTTAGTGAATGCACAAGAAGAATTGCTGCTTGCTATGCGCAGAAACAACAAAGATCTGATCGTAGCTGCTCGTTCTCGCTTAAATGCATTGCAAGTGCCTGAAGACGTCGTGGAGACGTTAACAAAAACAAAAAATGTTCAGCAAACCGTTACCTTTTCCGCGCCCCAAACCGGATTCGTAGATAATTTAAACATTCGAGAAGGTTTCTTTATAAAACCTGGCGTTACAGTCATGTCGATTGGTGCATTGGATGAGGTTTGGGTTGATGCAGAGGTATTTGAGCGACAAACCGCCCAAATAGTGGAAGGGCTGCCTGTTACTATGAAATTAGATTTCCTCCCCGGAAAGACGTGGCAAGGCGTTGTAGACTACGTCTACCCAACCCTTGAACAGAGTACCCGCACACTGCGTGTGCGTCTTCGCTTTGCTAATCAAGATTATACGTTAAAGCCGAACATGTTCGCTCAAGTGACTATCCACTCTGATATGGATTCGACCAACTTGATCGTGCCAACCGAAGCGGTTATTCGAACAGGCAATCAAAATCGCGTTGTATTGGCATTGGGAGATGGAAAATTTAAATCAGTTGCAATCAAAATTGGGCGAGTGGTTGACGAGTTTACAGAAGTACTTGAAGGACTGATCGATGGTGACAGCATTGTCACCTCCGCTCAATTTATGCTTGATTCAGAGAGCAGTATTAGCTCTGACTTTAAGCGAATGGAACCCCCTGAAGAAAGTCCAACATCGGTCTTCACAGAGGTGATGATCACAGACGTGATGCCTTCTCACAACATGATAACTGCAAAACATGGTCCAATTCCAGAATGGGATTGGCCGCCGATGACCATGGATTTTGTGGTAGCGGAGCATATCAATTTAGCAACGGTCAAAGGTGGTTCATCGGCACATATCGAGATCAGTAAGCAAACTGATGGTCAATATGTGGTGACAACCGTGCACATTATCGATTCAGCACAAAGTACACAGGCGACTATGTCTGAAAGCGTTTGGACTGAAGTCAAGATTAATTCTGTAATGGATGGGCATCGAATGATAAATGTCGATCATCCCGCTATAAAAGAGTGGGATTGGCCCGCGATGACGATGGATTTTAACGTGGCAGATAACATTACCTTGTCTGATTTGGCCTCTGGAACGCTTGCGCATATTGAAATTTCAAAATCCTCAAGTGGCGAATATCTTGTTTCTACCATTCATGTTGTTGAAGAGGCAAGTAGTGAAACAAGTACCGCTGTCGACGCTGTGTGGACTCAAGCAACGGTCAATGCAGTGATGAGTGCTAGCAACCAGTTAAGCCTTGAACATGACCCTATTGAGGCGTGGGATTGGCCTGCAATGACAATGGATTTTAACGTCGCTAATGAGGTTGATTTATCTGACATTACCGCTGGTATGCGACTGCACATCGAAATTACCAAAACCCAAGACGGTGCGTACGTTATTACCACAGTACATATACAAGCATCTGATAAAGGAACGATGGATAACAGCCAACATGAAGGAGCGCACGAATGATAGAAGCAGTCATACGTTGGTCGGTCTCAAACCGCTTCTTTGTTTTACTCGCAACCATCATCATAGTCGGTGGCGGTTTAGTTACAATGAAAAATACGCCAGTAGATGCGATCCCAGATTTATCCGATGTCCAAGTGATAATCAAAACGAGTTATCCTGGTCAAGCGCCACAAGTTGTAGAAGATCAGGTAACGTACCCGCTAACGACCGCCATGCTTTCCGTACCGGGTGCACAAACGGTTCGAGGTTATTCGTTTTTCGGTGACTCCTACGTTTATATCATTTTTGATGATGATACCGACTTATATTGGGCAAGAAGCAGGGTGCTTGAATATTTATCGCAAGTTGCCCCCAATCTACCTGAAAACGCCAGGCCGCAATTAGGTCCAGATGCCACAGGCGTTGGTTGGGTTTATCTGTATGCATTGGTCGACAGAACCGGCCAACACGATATTTCTCAATTACGCAGTTTGCAAGACTGGTTCTTGAAATTTGAGCTCCAAACTGTGCCTGGCGTGTCCGAAGTCTCGGCGCTAGGGGGTATGGTGAAACAGTATCAAGTGAAAGTAGATCCTGAAAAACTCCGCGCTTACGGTATACCGCTTTCTCATATTCAGATGGCAATAAAGCGAGGGAATCAAGAAGTTGGGGCCTCTGTAGTGGAGCTTGCAGAAGCTGAGTACATGGTTCGTGCTACGGGGTATATTTCTGATAAGAAGGATATCGAAACTATTCCTCTTGGCGTCAATGACAATGGCACACCGCTTTTAATAAGGGATATTGCCACTGTAGATATCGGTCCACAAATGCGCCGCGGTATAGCAGAGCTAAACGGCGAAGGGGAAACAGTCGGCGGTATTGTCGTGATGCGTTTTGGCGAGAATGCTCAAAAAACGATAGATGGCGTCAAAGCAAAACTAGAGGACTTAAAAAAAGGACTACCTGATGGCGTTGAGGTGGTCACTGTTTATGACCGTTCCGCATTAATTGAAAGGGCCGTTGATAACCTAGCTTCAAAACTATTAGAAGAGTTTATCGTAGTCGCTTTGGTATGTGTCGCCTTTCTTTTTCATGTTCGGTCGTCACTCGTCGCTATCATCAGTATTCCTGTTGGGATCATTACCGCGCTAATCGTTATGTATATGCAAGGTATCAATGCCAATATCATGTCGTTGGGCGGCATTGCTATTGCCATTGGCGCCATGAGTGATGGTGCGATCGTTATGATTGAAAATATGCACAAACACATGGAAAAGACGCCTCTTACCAAGGAAAATCGCTGGCAGGTTGTTATCGATTCTGCGGTCGAAGTTGGACCTGCGTTATTTTTCAGTTTGTTGATCATTACGGTTAGTTTTGTACCTGTTTTTACGCTTGAGGCCCAGGAAGGGAGGATGTTTTCCCCTCTTGCTTATACGAAAACATATGCAATGGCTGCATCAGCGGCACTTGCGATTACACTGGTCCCAGTCTTAATGGGGTATTTTGTACGTGGAAAGGTGTTGCCTGAACACAAAAACCCAGTCAACAAGTTTTTAACGTTTTTATACATACCGACGCTCAAGACAGTTTTGCGCTTTCCAAAGTCAACGATGGTCGCAGCATTGATTGTCTTGGCTATCGGGGTTTGGCCAATTGATAAAATTGGTAGTGAATTTATTCCCCCGCTTGACGAAGGCGATTTGATGTATATGCCGACCACCTATGCCGGCATATCAATCGGGAAGGCACGAGAGCTTCTTCAACAGACCAACAAATTAATAAAAACCGTACCAGAAGTAGAAACGGTATTTGGCAAAGTAGGGCGGGCGGATACGGCGACGGACCCCGCGCCACTGACCATGATTGAGACATTCATTCAATTGAAACCCAAAGAACAATGGCGAGAAGGGATGACCACGCAGGACCTTATTAAAGAGTTTGATGCAGTGGTCAATTTACCGGGCTTAACCAACGCATGGGTGATGCCAATAAAAACCCGAATTGACATGCTTGCCACAGGAATTAAAACCCCTGTTGGGATTAAAATTGGTGGTCCCGATCTAATGGAAATTCAAAAAATCGGCCAACAAATTGAGTCAATATTAACTGACGTCGATGGCACGGCTTCAGTGTATTCTGAACGCGTCGCTGGCGGTCGCTACTTGAAAGTCGACATTGATCGCGAAAAAGCCGCCCGATATGGGCTCAATATCGCTGATGTTCAGCAAATTGTCTCTAGTGCAATTGGCGGTGTTAACGTAACACAGAGTGTAGAAGGGCTGGAGCGCTATCCAGTAAATATTCGTTATCCGCAGTCATACCGAAGCTCTCCAGAGTCGCTTTCTTTGTTACCTGTAGTGACACCACAAGGAAAACGTATAGCCTTAGCTGATGTTGCTGACGTCTACATCGAAGACGGACCACCGGGTATCAAGAGTGAAAACGCGCGGCTCAATGGATGGGTGTATGTTGACATCGATGGTGTAGACATAGGCACGTATGTGGCTAACGCGCAGCAAGTTGTTGCTGAACAACTCGTTTTACCCGCCGGCTATTCAATTAATTGGTCTGGCCAATACGAGTATATGTTAAGGGCAAAGGAGAAGCTCACATACGTTGTGCCTTTGACGCTCGCTATCATCGTTATTCTATTGTACCTCAACTTCCGAAACTTCATTGAAGTAGCCATTATTATGGGAACGTTGCCATTGTCGATGGTTGGTAGCATATGGCTTATGTACATCGAAGGCTTTAATTTCTCCGTGGCCGTGGGCGTAGGTTTCATTGCTCTGGCCGGTGTCGCTGTAGAAATCGGAGTCATTATGCTTGTATATCTTAATCATGAATATCAGGCACTGATGGATAAATGCAAAGAAGAGGGTACCTTACCGAGCGTCAACATGTTGACCGAGGCAGTACTGCACGGTGCAGGATTGCGTGTTCGTCCCGTCATGATGACAACGGCCACTATCATCTTTGGATTGCTGCCGGTGTTATATGGCTCTGGTACGGGGTCCGAAGTCATGAGTCGTATTGCGGCGCCGATGGTGGGGGGAATGGTTAGTGCGATTATTCTGACACTACTCATATTACCTGCCATTTATTTAATGTGGCGCAAACAACAGCTCAAGAACCTGGCTGTCGTTGCGTAATGAAAGTACCTGTTCGCCGTTCACATCGTTGGCTTATGCTGCTTGTCGGCGGGCAGGTGTTGTTTTGGTCGTTAAGCGGCCTTTACATGGTCTGGTTTGATATCCACTACATTCACGGTGACCATTTTATTGAGTCGCCTGCGCCATTGGAAAGCAATGCGACGACGCGCGTTGAATTTAATGACATTATTAATATGTATCCGGGGGCGAGTTCCATTTTACTTAGCTCTGAGCGAGGTCGGCTCATTTATCAGGTTGTTGATAATGACCAAATAAAACGTGTTGACAGTATCACAGGTAATGAGCTAAAGCCCGTCAATCCTGTTCTCGCGGGTGCAATCGCTGCTTCTCAACTACGTAACGGCTACCCGGTAGAAAGTGTAGAATTGTTGTCGTCAGAAAATCACGTAGTGGGAGGGCGCGGCCGACCACTATGGGAAGTTAAATTTGAGGGCATGCTCGCTCCAGTCGTTTATGTTAGCCGATATACCGGAAACATAGAATATGTGCGACACCTTCCTTGGCATATTTTTGACGTGTTTTGGCGTATTCATATTATGGACTACCAAGACGGTGAAGACGTAGCCAATACCCTCCTTATTACCATCTCATCGTTAAGCTTGTTGGGTGTTTTTTTCGGCATTTATTTATTGCCAGGATCAATAAAAAATCCTAAGAGGAAATGTCTTTAGCATGTTTAGTCGTTTCTTGCATAAATACCTCGCACTGATAGTGGCTGTACAATTACTGATTTGGTTGTCTACTGGATTGTTGTTAGGGCAAATGCACTCAGCCCCGACCATAGAAAAGCGCGTAGAGAACGGTGTGGATTTGTCAGAGAACGATGAAGAACTAATGACGATCAAACAGCTTCTAGCGTTGTCACCAAATGCGATTTCAATAGAGCTTGTTAATCTCTTAGGGAAATCAGTCTATAGAGTCATGACAGAATATTCTAAGCATGAACAAGAGAAAACATATGAACTATACGATGCGGTAACAGGAGAGCAGTTTAACTTAAATGAAGTTGACATTCGCCGGCTTGTAACCAGTAAATTTCAATTCACTTCGCCAATCACGAACGTGTCTCTTGTGCAGCCTCCATTCTCTGAACTACCCAAAGAGAAATCACCGCTTTGGAAAGTAGCGGTGTTTGATGAGTTCAGCACTCATATATATTTACGTGCTTCATCGGGAGATATCGTAGCGGTGCTCAATGAAAATAGTGAATGGACTTCACTGTTAATGATGCTGCATTTCATGGACTATCAAAATGCAGGGTCATTTAATCATTGGTGGATAAAGCTTTTTGCACTGCTTACTTTGGTGATGAGTATCACAGGTGTGACGTGGTTGTTGCAAATCATGATGACTAAACCTGCCGTACCAGGAACACAAAGAACGAAAAAGTGGCTCACTGTCATCGATGACAAAGAGGCTGAACATCGCATCGAAGGCAGAGTAACTGATAATCTGTTGTCAATTTTACAGCGAAATAAAATATCGATTGAATCGCAATGTGGTGGCAGCGGAACGTGTGGTCGTTGTCGTGTAGTGATCAAGCCAACGGACCCAGTCTTGACTGCAGATCGCTACCAATTATCAACAGATCAGCTAAAAGCAGGCTATCGGCTAGCCTGTCAGCGCGTGGTTGGCCAAACAAGCATAGTGCGTGTAGACACAAATACTTTACTTCAAACGATATCTGCAGAGTTGGTCAATAACGAGTTTTTGACACCTTTTATTAAAGAGTTGAAATTCAAATATCATTCCCCTGAGACATTCGTGTTTCGACCTGGTTGTTATTTCAAGTTTTCGATATCTAAAGGTAAAACTCGAGGATGCCCTCCTGACTTGCCTAGACGTTTCCGCCGATTTTGGCCTTACAGCGAAAGATCAAGTTTTTTTCACCCGAGTGTCACCCGTTACTACTCAGTTGCAAACCGCTGTGAAGGGGCAGGCTACCTTACTTTTAATATCAAAATGCAACCAGCGCCTTCCTCCATGCTGAAACCAGGGATCGGTTCGCATGTATTGGGTAATCTCGGTATTGGCAGTGTGTTAGAGATTGAGGGGCCCTATGGCGGCTTTTCATTGCCACATGATTTTCATAAAAAAGAGTTTGTGTTAATCGGCGGCGGTTCAGGTATAGCACCACTTAAATCAATGATAGATGAGCTTCTGTTCGGATTGCAGGTAACACAATCAGTAGTGCTTTTTTATGGCGCTCGTCACCCAATAGATTTGGCCAATCACAACTGGTTTAAGGATATAGAAACCACACTCACAAACTTTAGCTATTGTCCCGTGGTGTCTAGGGCCTCGAATATATGGTTTGGAGCGACGGGACATGTCCAGTTACCACTTCGCTCGTTTCTAGAAGCGCATCATGCAAAAGATCAATGTTTGTTTTTTTTATGTGGGCCCAGCGCGATGATGAAAGACGTTAAAGACATGTTGATCGACTATTCCATTGACCCAAATGCCATCACTGTTGAAGCATTTGCGTCATCCACAACCCATCAAGTCTAAGGAGACTCTGAATGAAACTACTCTTTTCAATGCTCATGATAGCCTTAAGTTTTTCAACTTTTGCTCACACAACACTCAAGACATCTACGCCTAAGGATAATGCAATGTTGATGTCATCTCCACCTGAACTATCATTGGTTTTTACCAAGCCTGTAAGGTTGGCTAGAGTCACATTGCAATCGAAAAGTGGGGAAACCATTCCGTTTGAGTTTAAGCCAAGTACGGAACTCGCTAGTGCCTTTAGTTACGAATTACCCGGATTACCAGTAGATACATACACTGTCAATTGGATGTTGCTAGGTCAGGACGGTCACAAAATGGAAGGGGCTTTTAGTTTTATGGTGCATGCTTCAATGATGAAACATAACGACAAAAAGCACGACAGCACGCACGGCAACCATTAGAGGACGCTATGGACATTTGGCAGTTGGGGTTGTTGATTTCAAAGTTTGGTGTTTATCTCGGCGTATCAGCGCTGCTTGGTGGTGGTTGGATTTTGTGCATTACCAATACTGATATTGACACCAAATTTACTTTACCCGCAAGCTTACAAACAACGGTAACAAGGCACATGTGTTTGTTTGCGGTCATTGGCATCATTTTTAGTGCTTTTGACTTTTTGTTTCAGGTTGGGCAGCTCGCTCAATCTGGATACGCTGGTATGTTTGACCCCATTATGCGAGAGATGGTCGCGCATTCAACGCTCGGAGATGTTGCAAAAAGTCGACTAGTGCTGTTCGCAAGTGCGCTACTATATTTAACCTATTTAGGTCATTCAATTAGAAAAACCGCCATTATTTCAAGTCTCTCTCTTGGAATTTTCATTGTTATTGCGTTGGCAGGATTTGGGTATACATTTACGTTAACTGGGCATACTCAACAGTTACAACCTAGTTTAAAATTTATCCTGGCTGCTCATGCCGTTATTGCGCTCGCGTGGGTGGGTTCACTCTGGCCTCTTTCAAGGACGTGCGTAGAGCTTTCTACCCCCAATTTGCACCATGTCATGACAAAATTTGGGAAATCGGCGATGTACCCCATTGGGGGGCTAATTATTGCTGGTTTACTACTGGCTTGGCAACTTGTGCGTTCTGTTAGCAGTTTGCTCGACACAAACTACGGCTTTGTATTGCTTGTTAAGCTGTTGTTTGTTGGTGCTATCTTTCTAATCGCGTTGTTACACAAACTGCGATTGGTTCCTCAGCTTTTAACCGGCATAACCAGTCCTCGAACGCTTCAAAAATCAATCCAAATCGAACTTTGTATAGGGATATCTATTTTAATGGTGACGGTGGTGTTAAGTACCGCCGTAGGCCCCAATTATTGAAGAAACACAAAATGAAAAAAATCTACTTGTTGTCAATCATACTCTTTCCTTTGCTGTTAACTAACTGTGTTAATGCTCATGATAAAACGCATAACGACACCAGTAATAGTCCTATGTTCTCAGGGCTAGACTCCGACGCAGGAATAATAGCAAAACAATTCCACAAAGCACTCTCCGAGGCTAATGCAGAGACAGTCATGAGCTTACTTGCCGATGATGTCCTTATTTTGGAAGGTGGCAGAATTGAGCGCAGTGCCGACGAATATCGTGCACATCATTTGCAAGCAGACATGCAATTTTCATCTGCCGTAACCACGAAGACGATTGAGCATCATGTTCGTGTGCATGGTAATACAGCTGTCTCCATTTCAAGAAGTCACACTTCTGGAAACTATAAAGGTCGAGATATTGATAGGACAGGCAATGAAACGCTCTTTTTAACGCTGATCAATGGACAGTGGAAAATCAGTCATATTCATTGGTCTCACTAACTCCCCACCAAACTAAAATAAAAAGGTCAAAACGATGAAACTTTTCTATGCAAGCTGCGTTGTTATTTTTTTAGCCACATCACCATACATTTATGCGTCTGAGCAAACGAACGACGAAACCGAGATACTAGAAATGATCCAAGATATTGAAAAGGGGTGGGAGTCTGGTAACGGTATGCCGTTCTATCAACATTATCTTGGCCAGGTAGGTGCGCGTTACATTGAGTCAGGCGGTCAGAATAAAGGGTTAGAGGATTTGGTCAAAAATCATGTAGAGCCGGAAAAAGAGGTATTGAAACGATTGACCATTGATATTCTAGATATCGAAACAAACGTTGAAGGAGACTTCGCTTGGGCAGTTACGACAGTAAATGTTTCAGGAGAAGTACGCAAAACCGGCGCAGTTTTTGATAAAAAAGGATTTCAAACCTATTTGTTTCGCCGAACTGATGAAGGATGGAAGGTCATTCATTCGCATTCATCTACCCGTGATAATAAGCCACATAAGCACCGTTAACAACGTTGAATTCCGCGCAAAATCGCAATATCACATTGGATGCAATACGAACGTTAGCCATTGTGTTGATGGTTGTATTCCATTTTGCTTACGACCTTCGTTTCTTTGGTTGGGTTGATTGGAATGTCCCCAATGGAAAAGGGTGGAGGGAGTTTCGGTATGTAATATTGACGCTCTTCTTCGTGAGTGTAGGCGCGTCGCTCGTGCTCGGGAATTATCGAAAATTTAGTCTAAAAATGTTTTTACTGCGGCTGTTTTCCATAGCATTCTGGGCCGCGGTAATATCGCTTTTTACGTACTATTTTTTTAATGCAAACTGGATATTCTTTGGCGTATTGCATTTTATTGCTGTAGCGAGTGTTTTGTGTGTTCCGTTGATTCGAAAACCCATATTGGCGCTGTTGTTGGGTTTTGTTGCGGTCACGTTGTTTAACAGTGGCCTCGTATCCAGTAAATGGCCATTTAATCTGATGAGTTTGTCACTACCTCATTCTCCAAACGATTACGTTGCAATTTTTCCATGGATAGGTGTTGTATTGTTTGGTATAGCGATAGGGCACGTTTTGAAAAGCGGATTTGATCCGTTTGCAAAATGGAATATTCCGAATAAGTTGACTCTTCTCGGACGGCATAGTTTAGCAGTTTACATATTGCATCAACCTATCTTTTTTGTGCTGTTTGGTACTATCTATTGGTTGAGCTCATCGGTGTAACTATACACCTTCTTTTACTTTGCCATAAATCACCTTCAGTAACTAATATCCGCTATGCTGCTGCAGACATAAAATTACGATTAGATGTGCACATTTTTTTGGGGGAGAGTCAAGGCAGCAGAGTAATGCTTAATAAACGCATATGCGCTTGCGCGCAAATGCATGTGTCGATATACTCTTGTTATCAACGCTAATGTGTTTACAGTAACGCAAGATTAATTCGGAGAAAATTGTGCTTTTAGTGCCAACAAACCCAGACTATCGTTAATACTCGAACAGTTTTGGCCGTTCTTCTTTGAAATTGGTGTATTTTGACCACAAAGAGCTACATTCTTTTGACTCTATTACGTCAGTTATTTGTCTTACAGTAGCCATATCGTTTTCTACCAGCAATGCAGACACTTGTGATAATATTTCGTCTTTAGCGGGTTTTTCTTCAAAAATTTCGTGAAGTTTCAAACATCCCCTGATAAAAACCAAGCTGTCTACCATGCAGATTACGCGAAAAATGAAACGCGGTAACCGCTCTGGTGTTTTGTATTCGCTTCGTTCTTCGTTTAACCAAAAGAGTAAATTCTGCTCAAAAGCTACAAGGTTTTCATTGATCCGTTGTGTCGCATCGACATTCAATATACCAAACCGCGACATTTCAGCCTCATAAAATGCAAGATCTAGTAATGCTTCGTAATACAGCATTTTAGCATCTTCTAGCTTGTTTTTGACTTTTTCAAACCGTGAAATTGCGTGCTCTTGAATTGAAATCACTTCTCTTAATATGCTTGGATCACACCGAACCGTTGCTGTTTCATCAATTGAAGTAAGCGTTAAGTCGTTAAAAAAACGATCGTAACCATCTTCCACTAAGAACCGGCGAAGATATATGGAGACCGCTAGATTTTTAAATATCAGCCCATTTTGTGTTTCTGTTTCTCCCATTAGATTTTCAAATGCTGTCTCTGCATGTTGAACCTTGTCTAAATTTAATTGCTCAAGACGCCTTACTTCTTCCTTATGATCTTGAGTGAGGCGAACAATATCGTTTTCGTGCCTCTCAGTCAGTGAATTAATTTGCCGCTGCGTGTTCATTTGTAGTTCGATCAGTTCACGATCCGTTGCTTCTCTCAAGGCAACTAAGTCGCTCTCAGCTTCATCTTTAACTGCCTTCGTTCGTGAACTTTGAACATGGTTCATCCAAGCAATTGCCGCTGAAATCATGGCGACCAACAGCGAAATGAGTGCCAGCGCCATTGTTGCAAGGTTTCGACTGGTTTCATTTGTGAAATCTCTAGACGCGAGTAGTGTTTCAGATTTAGTTGATTTGTGCAGTTGATCTAAATGGGGTTGCAATTGCATTCGAATGTCTTGCATGTTGAGAACCTGCAAAGACTGCTTTACCTGCTCTAACTCTTGAGCACTCCACTCACGTAACTCTGCGTCAGAAGCCTCTGAAATTTTCTTATACGCGTCATCAATTTGTTGCTCAATCCGAGCCAGTCGCCTGTTGATTCTGAACTCGAAAGGGTGGCATTTTCCAGCAAAATCAAGTCGCGATTAATTTCATCAATTTGTGCTTTAAGACCAGTTAATCCTCTGTAAAAATCGCCATGCTCACGATCATTTGGATGTGCGAGCGAAGATGACATCACAAGAAACAAACATATCCATCTTTTCATAAACTATTTCCTTGTTACAAGAAACCACAATGCCAATTCAATTTGGGTAGAGCATACGTTCAGAATATCAAAATCGTCACAGCAATGACTAAAAAACTTTTAGTCAGGGCGCAGAAGAGAACTCATAAACAGACCAGTAGGATCGTATTGTTGTTTTAATAATTTCAAACGAGCTGTGTGTTGGCCGTAGTAAAGTGCAAGTGGCGACCCATTCCCCATGTCATAATTTTGGTAAGAATGGCCATTAAAAAACGGTGATAGCAAATCGAAAGATTTATTTACCCAATCGATAACTTCAGTATCGTCACGTTCAAATTGAGTGATCCCTGTGATACTACAGACGAAGGAAGCGTTGCGGTGAATAAATGCCGAACCGTCAGCGTTTACATCCTGAATAGCGCCACAAAGCGGGTCTAGCATAAATCCCCCTGAATTTACCGGACAAGCACGGTAACATGATAAAAGTGTTTCAATGAATTCGTCTGATAGCTCACCTTCAATTATGCCATTGCGCCAATACAAGTTCAGATCACTATCGTAGTTATTGGACTGGCATTCAACGTATTGCGAACGCCTACTTAACAATTTGGCACCGTCTTGCCATTTGGCTACAGATTCCAAACCGTGCACCGAGTCCTCACTAAACCCCATTATCGAAATTCGTGCTTTATCGTGCGTAGATCGCGAGAGATATGCATATAGAAAAACCGATCTGTTATCACTGAGCACTATTTCGCTATATTGCCTAAGAATAGATCGTGCGTGACATAACGGCCACTCGAGTATTCGGCCATCAATATTTTGGGGGGCATCGTGTAATTTAAACGTGATATCGGTCACAACGCCAAATTGACCATGGCCACACCCTTTTAATGCCCAAAATAACTCCGCGTGTTGGGATTCGGTCACTTGTCTTACTTTACCGTCAGCAGTTATCAATCCAAACGCGAGTACATTGTCGCAACTCAAACCAAGCTTTCTGGACAAAAAACCGATCCCCCCTCCCAATGTTGCGCCGACAACACCAACATCGGGACAGGTACCCAAAGGAACCACTTTATTGTGTTGCGCTAGAAAATGGTCCAATTCACTATTTTTGACGCCTGCGCCGACGTTTACTGAGCTCTTATCAACATTCAGTACAGTTGTTTTAAACATCGACATATCAATTACAATTGCATTGTTAAGGACCGACATGCCACTTACACCATGCCCTTGACCCTTAATTGTAATGGATAAGCGCAACTGCTTTGCACATTTGACAATGTGTATAATATCGGTCTTTGTCTTAGGTTGAATAATTACTAACGGAAAACGCGAAACACCTTGATTGAATACTTTCCTGTTTTCTTCATATTCTGCACTACCCGGTGACCAGAATGCGCCGCCAACAAGACTTGCCAGTTCTACCAGGCTTGTTTCAGTAGCACGCGTGTCAATTGAATCTGTTTTTGTCTGTTTTGCAGGTGAAACTTCAACAATACTCTCTAGTAAATTCCAACTACGACTTCCAAAAGTGTTTGGCGTGACATCGCTCAGCAATTGTCGCAGATATTGTGCAACTAATCGGGGAGGTAAAAGCTTGTTTGCCGAAAACATACTGCGCATTAACTCCGATGCAGGCAAAGCTCGATTTGAGGCTTGCCTTATCGTTTCCTGCATCTTCGTGTCGACGTTTCCAGGAGCCACAGTTGTAAAAACAGCAATATCGTTATCGACTTCAAGTTGAAAACTTTGGCACAGCATATTTAATGATGCTTTGCTTACACAATAAGCTGAGGCGCCAGCAACGGGTTGTACTGGCAAATCACTGGTTAAAAACATCACGCGGCTATGACTAAATTTTTTTAAGCATATCTGCGTTAAAAGGCGAGGTACTTCGACATTTATCCATTGGGTTGCCTCCCACTCATCAGGGGCGACGTTGCTAATATCTCCAAATGGCATGACAACACCTGCGCAATGGATCAGGTAGCTAAAGTGAGTATGCTGATTGACAACGTTTTGAAGGCTTTTAATACAATCCCTATTAGTGAAATCGATACACTCGATTCTGACCCTATCCCCATAAGACCTTTTAAGCTGTTGTAAAGTTTCTGGATTTCTACAAAGTGCTACGATCTGGATAAAAGGGTAGGAGAGTAGAAGCTCTTTTGTAAGCGCAAGTCCTATACCAGAGCTAGCGCCTGATATTAGTGCTGTCTGTTGATACAACATCTTAAAAGCCTATTTCGTAGAAGAGTGAAAGCTCACTTATATGTTTGATAGCTTCAGCATAAGTAAAGTCCTTGAATGGATAAATAAGTTAATGATTTGATTACAGAAATGTAATCAAACTGTAATCGATTCGTTGTGAAGCTTTGATCTGAATCAACTACATTTGAAATGAAATCACTACGATTAAATACATAAACATTTTATTAAGGTGCCTACGACGAACAAGGACAACTAGATATCACAGCCAATGGGTTTGATATCAACTTTATTAGTACTCACGCCATCATCAGAGGCGAGTATATTAAAACTGAAACGGACTCATTTGTTGAGCGAGATCATGAGCAAACTATTGACTCATTTTCACGCAATGGATGGTTTTTACAAGGTACTTTCTTCGTTGGGCATGCTTTTCAATCCCTAGGTAGTACTGAATTGGTCCTTGAATATGCTGAAACCAATAAAATTGAAGAAGCGGAGCGCTGGATGGTAGGTGTCAACTATTGGTTGGACCCTCGTTCAGTTATTAAGGTGGGCTATGAAGATACAGACGTAGTTGAAGGCCCTGATGATACACGGTTTGCTGTGCAATTCAGCTATGGATTCTAGGGGATATCATGAACAAGAAATTAATTATATGTGCACTAATCACATTTATTTCGTTACCGAACTTGGCAGACGATGAAACCACACTTTCTGGCGCAGAGTTAATTAATAACAACTGTGCGCGTTGTCATAACAGTAGGCCTGTGCGTGAGTTTTCTATCAGTGAGTGGAGAGTGATCATGCCACACATGCGCGAAAAAGCGCATTTAACCGGCAGCGAAGTATAAGCCATTCTTGAATTCATGGAAATAGCTTCTAGTCCTGCTCAACCGGTAGAGGTGACTCTGGCTAAATCATTAACAGTCAATCCACGTGACGTACTCACTCGATATGGTTGTCAGGGGTGTCATCAAGTGCAAGGCGCAGGCGGAACACTCGGTCCATCGCTGGATAATGTTATTAGCGAAAAAGGCAGGGCATTCTTTTTGCGCAAAGTTAAGGAGCCTCAATTTAATAACTCGTCGTCCGCAATGCCGCAAATGCCGATTACAGATGATGAGCTTGAAGCTTTAGCTGAGTTTTTATCGTCCATATAGCCTATTGACCTGAGTCTAAGACATTAGATTAAGGTGACAAGACGTAAACTTTAAACCTAAAACGCTCAACTGAGCATAATCAAAGGAAACAATCTTATGAAAAAGCTTACTTCACTATTACTGGCCAGTGCTTTAGTCGTTGCGCCAATAGCGACTTCTTTTGCATATCAACAGACTGACAAATCTGATATGCCGATGATGGATGGTCAGATGATGCAAAAGATGCAGACGCATATGGAAGAAATGCGCGCAGTATTGGATGCCGTTAAGAGTGAATCGGATCCGGAGAAGCGCGAAGCCATGTTGCATGAGCATGCCCAAAAGATGCAAGACATGATGGGCATGATGGAAGGAAGCGACTCGATGGGGATGAAAGCGGGAAAAGGAATGAAACACAAACACACTGATATGTCCACCGAAGACAAAATGAAAATGATGGAACAGCGTATGTCGATGATGGAAGACATGATGAGCCAAATGATGGGGCACACCGCTGAAAAGTCTAAACCAATACATAAACACAAATAGAGCTAATCACCACGTTACGAGGCAGGAGGTGACCTGCTGTCTCGCTTATTTCAATAATCACAGGAATTTTACATGAATAAATTAATTAAGTTTTTTTCAATTGTAGTCTTGTCAGTTGGACTCCTCGGAGGATGCGCAAGCCAGGTTTATCACGACTACATCATGAGTGGGCAAGTTGTTACAGTCGATGATAAGCAAGCAGTGGTATGTGTATCTGATACGGATGGTTTGAAGGAACATCAAGTTTTTAATGTCTATAGAACTGTCTACGACCCTACAGCAATCTCAGAAGGTGAAAACAGCTATTCACGAGAGTTCGTTGGGAAAATTCGTCTTGGAAAAACTAAGGATAAGCACTTCGCGGAAGCTATTGTGCTGGATGGCGAAATTACGCGTTATGACATGGTCGAGTTTGACCGTGGTTTTTGATTAATATTTTAATTAGGAGTATGCCGTTGTGAATAATAGAGTTTATCACCAACCCTACCGTATAGCGGTTATTGTGACGCTGGTATTAGTGAGTGTCTTATTCACAACCGCGTGCTCAGCAGTACCACAAAGTACTGAGCCAGACAAAAAAAACAATTCATCAGAAACTAAAGAAACTCAGCCTGAGTTAAACGTTGATGACTTCGCTAAAATCCAAACCGCTTTGCGCTCGTTAGACAATTCATTAGCGACCCAGCCAAAAAGCAATGAGAGTGTAAATCCGAGTGATACCAGTGTTTCACTCAATACATCATCAATGCCACTTTCAGCAACAAACACAATGAAAATGGGAAAGAGTAAGAATAAAGGCATGATGCCAATGCGCGGGAAATCGTGCATGGGAATGATGTGCAAAATGATGATGAAAAACAGCTCAATGATGGGTACACCACCTGAACAAAATAAAACACAGATATCTGGTTCTCCATTAAATGAAAGCTTACCCGGTGTCAGTGGAGCGCTGCATTTATACCACGTTGGAGAGCAAGCTTTTTTCTTAAACCACAAAGAGACACTCGAATTGACCGATGGTCAGTACCAAACGCTTCTCACGATCCGAACTGAATGGGAGTCTACTCAACAAAGCTTTACGCTGCAGCGAAGTGCGTTAGAAGCATCGTTGTGGGAATTGACCGCTCAGGGGCTACCTCAATACGACAATATCAAAGACACCATTGCTGAAATAGAAGCCACAAACAGCGCCTTGCGGTTGCAGTTTATTACATCGGTAGGGAAAGCGGTATCAGTATTAACGCCCTCTCAGATCGCTAAGATAAATAGCCTGTGGATGGCCGAACAAACAGGTGAGTTATGAGCATGTGGTGGCCACACACATCATTTTTTCTGCGTTACGCCGTCATTTTGAACGTTATGCTGTTATTCGCAACGACGAGCAGTTACGCACAGCAACAGCCAGAGGATAGTGAGCATGCGAGCCACCATCCTGAAGCTACCAATGATCCCACTGTCAACGCTAATACGGATGTTTTGCCGACTGCTACACAAGGTAAAGGACCGCTGGGCAATGCTGACGCCATGATGGGATCCGGTATGGCAAAAGGCATGGATAAAATGATGGAGAAAATGGGTGCACCCAAACCTAAAGATCTCTATCCCACGCTAATGCGCATGCATTCAGCTACACCCGAACAAAGAGAGACTGTTCTGATTAAAGCAACCGCAAGAATGCAACAAGGAAGTGAGCAACTTGCTACAGGTTTTGATTGGCTTGCCCGCGCAGCTGCCACTGATGACTATTCCCAAATGCAAATGGCTGTTGAAACAGTTAAAGAGGGTATAGCCCATTTTGACAGTGGTCTTGCTGCGAAACGTGCCATACAAGACGGGCAAGAACCACGAAGAGTGGCATTAACCTGGTTCAAGTCACAAATGAATTTGCTTCCCAGTGCGCCGGAAAAAGGTACTTCAACCCTATTTGGTATGACACCGTTTCACAGCGCAGTGATGCTCGTTTTACTCATATTTACAATTGTTATGGTGTATGTGTATGGATTTAAGATGCGCAGAGCTGCCGCGCTGCTCGAAGAGCTTAAGTCTACTGACACCGCAAGCACATCTGCGCCAACGACAAAAGTTTCCTCTGTTGTCGAATCTAATCCGGCTGCCCAGCAGCATGCTTCGGCACCTGCGCAAAGTAGCGAGCCAGCATTGTCATCCACTGCCTCATCGCGCAAGGGCACGTTTAGTGGCGGTATGGTAGTAACCGCGATTTTTAATGAAACCCATGATGTTAAAACGTTACGTCTAGCCAGCCCAGATGGACAAACCATTCCATTTGATTTCGAACCAGGTCAATTTGTCACGTTCACACTGAACATCGATGGTTTTGAAAAGCCAGTTAAGCGCTCATACACCATTGCATCATCGCCCACTGAACAGTATTACTTTGAAGTTACGATAAAGCGAGAGGAGTTCGGTGTGGTTTCTCGTTATATGCATGACGCGGTTGAGGTAGGAAATACGCTTTCAATTAAAGCCCCCGGCGGTAAATTTTATTTCAATGATCATGGTTCAAACAGCGTGGTGTTGATTTCTGGGGGAGTGGGGATCACACCGATGATGAGCGCTGTCCGCTACTTGACGACGACGTGCTGGGACGGTGATATTTATTTTCTGTTTTGTACGCGAACGTCCAACGACTTTATTTTTGAACAGGAATTAAAATATCTGCAAGCACGTCATCCTCGGTTAAAAGTACTGGTCAGTATGACTCAAGCAGAGGGTACATCCTGGATGGGGCCCCAAGGCCGCTTTTCATCCGCAATGATAAACGAATTTGTGCCAGATATTGCCTCAAAAACTGCGCATATTTGTGGGCCTCCTGCAATGATGGATGCTACGAAAAAAATGCTAGCCGAATTGGGTATGCCTAACACGCATATTAAAACCGAAGCGTTTGGGGCTGCTAAACCAGAGCCCGCTCCCGTTAAACCTCAATTAGCCACTAACACCAACGCAGGCAACAACAGACAAGTACGGTTTAGTCTTTCAGACGTCGAAGCCCACGCGGGTCCGGATGAGACCGTATTAGACGTCGCTGATGGACTCGATGTAGATATAGAGAATTCATGCAGAGCGGGTTCGTGCGGGAGTTGTAAGGTGAAACTGCTACGTGGTGACGTCGATATGGAGGTTGATGATGGGCTGGAGCCTGAAGATAAGCTCAGTGGGTATATTCTGGCGTGCCAAGCTATCCCTAAATCTGATGTGGAGGTTGAGGCTTAATGAATTCTCAAGAGCGCACAATTGTAAGCAGCTTGGTTGTCCTAATGATCCTGCTATGGCTCGGTTTTTTATGGCATAGAGACCCAGCATTCCCAGGCAGTTTTATTGGATTTGGCGTGGGTTTAAGCGCTTCGGTATTAATGCTTATCCCATTGGTATACATGACCATTAAGCGTAACAAATCACTTAAGAAAGTCGTGACGAAGCACATCGCTATGCCAAAGCTCCTGCGTATACATATCTATGCTGGTGTGCTGGGGCCTATTCTAGCGCTGATCCATAGTGCCCATCGTTTTGATAGTGCTACCGGAGTTTCGCTTGTTATCTTTATGATGGTCGTTGTGATCAGTGGGTTTGTGGGTCGATATGTACTCGGTCTTATTTCATCGAATGTGAAAGAGAAAAAGCGCCAAGTAAATGAACTCCACGTTGCGCTTTCTAACGCAAAACAGGCGTTGAAAGACGCAGTCTGTGATGACAGATATTCGACGTTTGCCCAAACATCCGCACGACATATTCCTTACATTACGTTAAATGTGCCTACTTCAGCACAAAGTAAATTGTTCAAACAAGAAAGCCAGGTTCTTTCTATCATTGATACAATTTCCGATGTTGAGTACAGCATTCTCATTCATGACACCGCGAAGGTGTGGTTTGCTCGTTGGTTAAAATTTCACATCGTGATTTCAATGACACTTTATGTAGTCCTGTTTTTTCACATTTTCAGTGAAGTTTACTTTGGACTGCGCTGGTTATGATGAAATGGATAATAATCGTTCTTGGCTTAGTTGCTGCTGGCTTTGGCGTCAGTCATTTCATTCATATGCCTGAAGATAGCGCACAAATTCCATGGGAAAAAATGGTTGAACCCGGTTCACTCAATAAAGCACATGCCTTTCTCGCGGATGACTGTTTGAGTTGTCACACACCGGTGAAGGGCGTTGAGCGTGACAAATGTGTGGCGTGTCATGCAAATGATACGCATATCGTTGCGCGTCAACCCACTGCATTTCATACCGACATCAAAGAATGTGCAAGTTGCCATGTAGAGCACAAAGGTGAATCGGCCAACATTTCGCTCATGAGCCATATAGCGTTAGTCGACATTGGTTTCAATATGCTCCCCAACCCAAATGTCCCGTTTGACGAGGGCGCTGCCACCATGGCGTTTTTGGAGAACATACTAGCGAATAAACAAACTCCTGAGCCCTTGTTTGTGCACCCTGAGGTCAGTGATAAAGAAGCCTTATTAAATTGTACGCAATGTCACAGCAACGATGATCGCCATTTAGGTCTATTTGGAGAGGATTGCGTGCAGTGTCACAGCACAGACAAATGGTCATTGCCAAAGTTTATTCACCCGTCGAGTCAATCACGTGATTGCAATCAATGTCATGAAGCGCCGCCCAGTCACTATATGCAGCATTTTAAAATGATTTCCGCCAAAGTGGCAGGCGAGCCTAAAGCTAAAGTTGAGGAATGCTATGCCTGCCATCAATCTACGTC
Source organism: Alteromonas sp. G4i35 (assembly GCF_054960375.1). Lineage (NCBI taxonomy): Bacteria > Pseudomonadati > Pseudomonadota > Gammaproteobacteria > Alteromonadales > Alteromonadaceae > Alteromonas > Alteromonas sp. G4i35. The sequence goes on from NZ_JBHNZD010000013.1 coordinate 107,491, forward strand.
CTGGAACGATATTAAGCGTGCCGGGTGGTATAAACACCATTAAGGGGTACAAACTGTGATCACAAATTCCATTGCGCTCGCAACCTCGGTGCTGATCGCAATAGTATTGTGTCTGCCTCGCTTACGACAATCTTTCCAATGGCGAGCAACAGTCACACCGTTGGCTTCCATTATTGGTAGTGGCTTTTTGATCATTGCACCACTGCTGCATTCGGTAATGGGGAAATGGGCACTGCTTGGAATAGTGTTGTTGTCCATTCTGGCATATGCGCTGGGGTCGGTTATTCGCTTCAATATACGCCACGCAGAACCTGAGCTAGCTAGCAATCAACAAAGCAGTATTATGACGCTTGAAAAAGCAAGTCAATGGGCGCTTGGTGCGGCATATGCCATTTCCGTGGCGTTTTATATTAGTTTGTTTGCAGCGTTTGTTTTTGATCGTTTATCTATCTCTGATACGACGTACATCAAACTGTTTACCAGTGGGTTGCTTGTCATCATTATGGTGGTCGCTTGGCTTCGAGGTGCTAGGGGGCTAGAGACCATTGAGCTATTCGCCGTGACAATAAAGTTGGCTATTATAGTAGGTGTGCTCGCAGCGCTGGCAACCTACGACATACAAGTACAAAGTGCTTGGTTTCAACATGAAGCGATACAGGCATTGAGCCATTTTGAAACTGTTAGCATGCTCGCAGGGATGCTCATGGTAACGCAAGGGTTCGAGACAACCCGTTTTATGGGGAATAACTATACGCCAGAACAGCGCATTAAAGCGAGTCGTTATGCTCAGTGGATCGCTATTTTTCTCTATGTTGTTTTTATCGGTCTAACGTGTCCTATTTTCCTGGATTTTCCGATCACGGAATTAAACGAAACAACGATTAGCTACACCCTAGGGCAAGCAATATGGGTATTGCCGATTTTATTACTGGTTGCCGCCACGGCAAGTCAGTTAAGTGCAGCATTAGCCGATACTATCGGTGGCGGAGGCCTCTTAAAAGAGCTTTTCCATTTACCTATCTCCCCCCAATTTTACTACGTTTTAGTTATCGCCATCGCAGGTATATTAGTTTGGTCATCTAACGTATTTGAAATTATTAATCTCGCTTCAAAAGGGTTTGCACTTTATTACCTGATCCAAACAATAATCGTGATCAAACTCGTGATGCGTCAAAGCACAGGTCAACGCATTAGGTCAACAAAATTACTTGGTCTATCGGTGATCGTTCTCTGTTTATTCTTTGTGATTGGCTGGTCAATTCCAGCACCTCATAGCTAATAAGGAAAATACCGATGCTATCACTAGAAACTACACCAACAATTGACCAAATTAAAAATGCGGCTAAGCGCTACGCTATCATTGGTGTTGGAAATCTACTGCAGCGAGATGATGGCGTTGGTGTGCACGCGGTTCGTGCTCTGCAACCCCTGCTAAAGTCTTATTCAAATGTATCTTGCATTGACGCTGGGACACTGAGCTATGAACTTTTGGAGTGGGTCGCGAGTTCCGATCATACGATAGTCATCGACGCGGCCTACATGCGCTGTTCGCCTGGTACGGTGAGAGTGTTTGAGGACGAGGCAATTGCGGATCAGTTTAAGCAAGCGACGACCCATTCCGTTCACCAGATCACGTTACGCGATACATTGTTGACCAGCCAAACGTTATATTCAAAACCTTCTGCGGTGACGTTAATTGGCGTAGAGCCTGAGGCGATAGAGTGGGGAACCTCTTTGAGTCCAAAGGTAAATGCAGCGTTAACATCGATCATCGATATCGCATTTGCTTGCTTATCAAGCGACGACATTCAGGCCTATAAACCGGCAACCCAAAAGGAGGCACGATGACCGAAGAACTCATTTTTATGACATCCAATGCTGAAAAAACCGGCAACGTAATGCCGCTTTTGCATCAGATACGTCATGCGTTGTCTCAGTTAATTGAACGACAAGAACAAACCACGATTGATCTGCGACGATTGCCTTTAAGCGCTAGCGAAGAAGCGCAGTTAGAAGCTTTTCTTGGGCATGGAGAGGTTAAAGCTGATATTCAGGCGCTGGGTGATACGGTGCTAATCGAATCACGCTACGCAGGCGTTTGGCTTGAAATTCACTATAACGAAGATGTGGAGATCATGGGCAAATACGTTCATATCTGTACCTGTCCACCAATCATAAAATCTCAGCCAGAAGATATGGTGTTATCGCTCAGCAATATAGTGTCTGACATCCATTCGTTGTCTCATCAATCTTCTGATGAAACGGCTAAGGAGGATTGAAATGGCGCTACCAACATTAAACAAGCAGTTACAAGCGTCCGGTATCTCAAGACGCACATTTCTTAAGTTTTGCGCTACAACGGCGTCTTTACTGGCATTGCCGCAAAGCGCTGTTGCCGATTTGGCGACTGCCCTTGGCAATGCGAGAAGACCCTCTGTGATTTGGTTGCCCTTTCAAGAGTGCACAGGGTGTACCGAAGCAATATTGCGCTCTCATGCTCCCACATTGGAAAGCCTTATTTTCGATCATATTTCGTTGGATTATCAGCATACGATAATGGCTGCTGCGGGAGAGCAAGCTGAAGACGCTAGGCGTGCGGCGATGAACGCGCACAAAGGGCAATATTTGTTGTTGGTTGATGGTTCGGTTCCGGTGGGTAACCCAGGATACTCAACGATCAGTGGCATGAGTAATGTCGATATGCTGAGAGAATCGGCAAAAGATGCTGCGGGTATTATTGCCATCGGTACCTGCGCGTCTTTTGGCGGGATCCCTAAAGCAAACCCAAATCCGACGGGGGCAGTGGCAGTAAGCGACATTATTACAGACAAGCCAATCGTAAACATTTCAGGCTGTCCGCCACTGCCTATCGCGATTACAGCTGTGTTGGTTCATTACCTGACGTTTAAGCGTTTCCCTGATCTCGACGAATTACAACGCCCACTCGCTTTTTTTGGTGAAAGCATCCATGACAGATGTTATCGACGCCCATTTTTTGAACAACGTAAATTTGCAAAATCGTTTGATGATGAGGGGGCAAAAAATGGGTGGTGTTTGTTCGAACTTGGTTGTAAAGGGCCCGAAACCTTTAACGCATGTGCAACGGTTAAATGGAATCAAGGCACGAGTTTTCCTATCGAATCTGGCCATCCGTGTCTTGGTTGCTCTGAGCCCGATTTCTGGGATAAAAGCAGCTTTTACCAAGCCTTGGGTCCATGGGAGTGGTACAAATCCAAACCCGGCAAAGGTGCACAGAAGCATGCTGGGAAAAACTCATAAGATAATAGGCAAGGCTCATGGAAAATACAGCAAGTAACAACCGGTTAGTCGTCGATCCTATCACTCGAATTGAAGGGCATCTTCGAATAGAAGCTGAAATGGATGGGAATACCATCAAACAGGCGTTCTCATCAGGCACGTCTGTTCGGGGAATTGAACTGATTTTACAAGGCAGAGATCCGCGTGACGCTTGGGCTTTTGCGCAACGTATCTGTGGCGTCTGCACGCTGGTGCATGGTATGGCATCGGTGCGTGCTGTCGAAGATGCAATTAGAAAAGCTTGGCGGTCAAACGCAAAATTAGGGGTTGCCATTGGAAAGCCCTCCATGACATCTATGCCAAAAGGACCGATGCAACATGGTAAAAAAGGGCACCGACAGTCACGTACTTCAATAGGCGTACTGAGTGAAGCAGAAATGGCTATCCCTCAAAATGCACAACTGATAAGAAACATCATGATTGCAACCCAATATGTGCATGATCACGTGATGCATTTTTATCACTTGCATGCCCTAGATTGGGTTGACGTTGTTTCTGCACTAGATGCAGATCCAACGAGAACCGCTACGCTCGCCGGTCAATTGAGTGATTATCCTCGTTCATCGCCGGGATATTTCAAAGATATGAAGCAAAAAGTCAAAACGCTGGTTGAGTCTGGGCAGCTAGGGATATTCAGTAACGCGTATTGGGGGCATCCTGGCTATAAACTGCCACCTGAAGTTAACTTGATGGCATTAGCACATTATTTAGATGCGCTAACGTGGCAGCGTGAAGTTGTAAAAGTTCACACCATATTTGGAGGGAAAAACCCTCATCCTAATTTTGTCGTTGGCGGCGTGCCTTCACCGATTAATCTCAATGCGTCAACGGGTATTAACACGAGTCGATTAGTGCAACTACAAGATGCTATCACGCAAATGAAGAGCTTTGTCGATCAGGTGTATTACCCCGATATTGTGGCGATTGCGGGTTATTACAAAGAGTGGGGGACACGAGGGGAAGGGCTGGGTAACTTTCTTACCTATGGAGACTTACCTATGACATCAATGGATGACCCTGATTCTTTCTTGTTTCCACGAGGTGCAATACTTGGTCGAGACTTGAGTAAAGTGCATGACCTTGATCTAGATGATCCCTCTGAAATTCAAGAATTCGTCTCTTCCTCCTGGTATCGATATAGTGGAGGGAACGCAAGTGGTTTACACCCTTTTAATGGACAAACAACACTCGAGTATACTGGTCCGAAACCGCCTTACAAGCACCTAAATGTAGGGGCTGAATATTCATGGTTGAAAAGTCCGCGTTGGAAAGGCCATGCGATGGAGGTGGGACCGCTGGCTCGCGTGCTAATGATGTATGCTAAAAAAGATGCCGCTGCGCAAGACATCGTTAATCGATCTCTTTCTATCTTGGATTTAGAGACCTCTGCACTTTTCTCCACACTCGGTAGGACGCTCGCCAGAGCAGTGGAAACAAAAATTGTGGTTAACCAGCTACAGTCTTGGTATGACCAACTATTGGATAATATCGCAAAGGGCGATACCGATACGTTTAACCCTCTGTATTTTGACCCTACCAATTGGCCAATTAAAGGCCAGGGGGTAGGCGTGATGGAAGCGCCTCGTGGCGCGTTGGGGCATTGGTTGGTCATGCAAAATGGCAAAATTGAGAATTACCAATGTGTCGTGCCTACGACATGGAACGCTGGACCTCGAGATCCCAACTCACAGGCAGGTGCTTATGAAGCCGCTCTGCAAGATAAACATACGCTACATGATCGTGACCAACCTTTAGAGATTTTGCGAACACTTCATAGTTTTGACCCCTGCTTAGCATGTGCCGTGCACGTAATGGACGAAACAGGGGAAGAGCGTTTGCGTCTAAAAGTTCGTTAACCTTACTTGAGGAATATTATGAAAATCAAAAATAGTATTAGAAAGTCAGTTACTTCTTTAATTGCCTTTTTTTATCTGGTGGTAGGTTCACCCGTTAGTTATGCGCACCCGGGTCATCAAGGCGATCATTCACTACTTTTGGGATCGCTGGTGTCAACAATCGTGCTTGTCACCGTTGCGCTGTTTATTTATCGAGCTAGAGCAAGTAGGCCCTATCAACGGGTAAAACAGTAATGTGTCTCGCTATCCCCATGAAAGTCATTGCAATTAAAGGCTTTAACGCAACGTGTGAAGCGAAAGGTGTCTCTCGCGAGGTGAGTTTACATTTAGTGCAAGGGCTAGAGGTCAAAGTTGGCGACTATGTGATGGTACATGTTGGTTATGCTCTCCAAGTGATCACCTATGATGAAGCGCAGGTGACATGGGAGATGCTCGATCAGGTCATTGCTTACGATGCATGAAATTAGTCTTTGCTATAGCTTGCTTGACACAGTCGCTGTTCACCAGCGAGCAAACATGAATAAGTCTGTCAGTCTGGTTCACGTCAAAGTCGGCCCACTGTCAGGTGTTGAGCCTGACTTGCTGCACCATGCGTTCTTGGCGTGTAGAACTCACACCATTGGCGATCAGGCAACGCTTAGAATTGACACAAGCGCTATCAAGATACGCTGTAAATTGTGTGGCGAATTCAGCCGAGTTTCGGTGAATAGTATCCTATGTGCAAGTTGCGGTGCTTGGCAAACCGACCTCATTGAGGGCGATGAATTTATATTGCAACGAATAGAGTTTATCGCACCTGACAATTTTACAGAATCAAAGGAGAGAAAACATGTGCGGTAACTGTGGTTGCGAAACGCAAGTAAAATCAGAGAAAACTGACAAGCCATCAGCAAATATCGTTGAGGTTCACGCAAATTTAAAAAGCAACAATGACAGCCAAGCGATAGCAAACCGTGCTTTATTTGACGCACATAATGTACTAGTGATTAATTTGATGTCATCCCCAGGCAGTGGAAAAACCCGGCTACTCGAAGAAACGATACGTGCGCTTAAGTCGCAATACGCGATGGCGGTGATTGAAGGCGACCTCGAAACTGAAAATGACGCAAATAGAATTAGACGTCATGGTGTGCAGGCGGAGCAAATCGCCACGGGCCAAGGGTGTCACTTGGACGCCAGTATGGTGCAAAAGGTACTTGGAAGATTTAGCTTACAAAAACTAGACGTTTTGTTTATAGAGAATGTTGGCAATTTGATTTGTCCAGCGTGTTTTGATTTAGGACAGCACTTAAACATTATTTTGCTGTCCGTACCAGAAGGTGATGATAAGCCTGAAAAGTACCCAGTGATGTTTCGTGCCGCGGACGTCATGCTTATTTCTAAGACCGATTACTTGCAATTTCACGATGAATTCAATGTACCTCGCGCGATTGAATCATTTCGTAAAGTGGGCAACGATGCGCCCGTTCTCGAAGTGTCTTCATTGAAAAGTCAACATCTAGAGCGTTGGTTTTCTTATTTTACGCACGCCATTACAGCTCATCAGTCTCAGTCGTTACAAAATAGCGGAGTCTAAAGTCTTATGTACAGTGTTGAATCGTTGCTAAGAGACATTAAGAATACCTCGCTTTCAAAACCGTTTCGTATTCTTAATGTTTGCGGTGGCCATGAGCGTGCGATTACGCGCGCTGGATTTAGAACGTTGTTTCAGCACAATATTCATCTGATACCTGGGCCAGGGTGCCCCGTTTGTATTTGCCCCGAAGAGGATATTGCATACGCGATACACTTAGCCATTAACGAAAATGTCGTTATCGTTAGTTTTGGTGACATGCTCCGCGTCCCAGTCGAACACGAAATGGGTGGCTGTAGCTCATTGATAGACGCAAAAAATCAAGGGGCCGATATCCGTCCGATATCTTCTCCTCAAGAAGCGGTATCTATAGCATTGGAAGAACCTCGTAAGGTTATTGTGTTTTTTGCTGTTGGTTTTGAAACGACTATGGCACCGATTGCAGCAACACTGCTTAATGATTTACCCAATAACTTTAAAGTATTATTGTCTGGACGACTTACTTGGCCAGCAGTTGCCCATGTGCTTGAGAGTCAACCGAATACTTTTGATGCACTGATTGCGCCAGGCCACGTTGCGACAATTATGGGTAGTGAAGAATGGCAGTTTGCAATCGACCATCATAATTTGCCTGTCAGTATTGCTGGTTTTCATCCAGAAAGTTTGCTGTTGTCGCTCCAAACGCTGCTCGGTAATTGTTCAAATAAAGTCGTCACACTGAGTAACCGCTATCCCGAAGTGGTAAAGCAAAACGGCAATGCAGCAGCTAAAGCAATAATCAATAAAGCGTTCACTATCGTTGACGCACATTGGCGAGGAATTGGTGTTATTCCTGGTTCTGGATTTTCCTTTGCTTCGAGACTATCGCACCTAGACGCCACAAACGATTATGCGCCAGTCGATTTCCCTTCGCAATGTGCGCAAAACGTTCCTGAAACCACATCGCCCTGTGAAAAAGTGATCCTCGGAAAAATGGCACCTGATGCGTGCCCGTTTTTTGGTCAGGAATGCAAACCAGCATCCCCTAAAGGCGCATGTATGGTGTCTGATGAGGGGGCTTGCCGAATTTGGTATAGCTCTGGTGAGCGCTCGATAACAAATGTTATCAAAAAGGGGAATACGCTAAAGGTGGAGATGAAGTGATGACAACTGCCCGCACATATGTTGCCAATACGAATAAGAGTAAAACTATCGCCTATGAGTTGAACATTACTGGAGTCATCCAGGGGGTTGGGTTCAGACCGTTAGTTTACTGCTTAGCGTATGAAAAAAGTATTGTTGGTTGGGTACAAAACGACTGTGGATGTGTGCGAATACACGCTGAAGGCACTGAGCTAGACGTTGAACAATTTGTATTCGACTTACTGAACAATGGGTCGCTAGTTTCCATATCCTTGCTGGAAAAAAAGCAGGTTAAACTGAGTAATGTAGACTCGTTCACGATAAAAGAAAGCGGTCATGATATAGCGTGCGGGGCGATATCAATCCCCAAAGATGTCTATTTGTGTGGAGCGTGTAAAGCTGAGTTACTGTCAAATACTAACCGACGTGGCACCTATAGCTTTATCGCTTGCAGTAAATGTGGTCCACGATTTTCTATGCTGCGAGCAATGCCATACGACAGAAAGAACATGAGTATGTCAGCATTTCCAATGTGTGAGTTATGTCGTAAAGAATATCAATCGCCAACTGATAGGCGCTTTCATGCTCAACCAATAAGCTGTCGCGTATGCGGGCCTGAAGTATTTTGTTCAACTGTCGGCGGGCGCGTGGTCTCGCAAGGCGATGTTGATGTTGTAGCAACGGTTGTCGCATATTTGAATCAAGGCAAAATTGTCGCGTTAAAAAGTATAGGCGGTTATCACTTGCTCTGTGACGCACAAAGCACTGAAGCGGTAGACCTTTTACGCCAGCGTAAAAATAGACCAGATAAACCTTTCGCGGTCATGCTCCCAGAGCCTCGTGCAGACGAAACAAGTGAGGATTGGTTAGATAAATGCGTTGCTGTAGACAGTCATCAAAGAGCGCTCTTACTAAGCCCCGTGCGACCCATTTTACTTGCAAAAAAGCAATCGAATGTACCCATTGCAGATAACGTAGCGCCCATGCTTCGTGATTTGGGGGTGATGTTGCCGTGCAGCGGACTGCATTTACTCATTATGCAGCAATTCAATCGCCCCATGGTGGCTACGTCAGGAAATATTTACGGTGAACCGATGGTCACATCGACGTCATCGGCACAGCAACACCTTACGATGTTGGCAGACATCTTCGTGCACCATAATCGAGACATTTTTCACAAACTGGATGATTCTGTGCTGCGAACGCTTAAGTCAGGCACCATTCCAATTCGCCTGGGGCGGGGTATAAGTCCGATAGAATTATCATTGCCATATACTGTGCAGGAACCAATGCTTGCTGTTGGCGCGAATCAGAAAAATACAGTCGCAATAGCTTTGAACAATCGACTTATCGTAACACCGCATATTGGCGACCTCGATTCTCCGATAATGCAAGCGCACTTTGAAAAATGTATCAGTGACTTTCAAGCTCTCTATCATGTTCATCCACAGCGTATTCTTTGCGATAGCCATCCTGGCTATATCAGTTCCCGTTGGGCCAAAGGCAGTGAACTACCGACTACTAAAGTTTTACATTACCACGCTCATGCATCAGCGTGGGCATTAGCTGCTGAAATATCGACACCAAGCTTGGTTTTCGTGTGGGATGGAACGGGATTAGGCGAGAATGGCGAGATGTGGGGAGGGGAAGTTTTTTGTGGGACGCCGGGCAATTGGAAACGTGTTGCCTCATTAGCGCCTATGAAGTTGCAAGGCGGCAACAAGGTTCCAAATCAACCATGGCGAAGTGCAGCATCACTAGTGTGGGGTACTAATTTCACCGGCATTGATTTTAAACCATTTGATCCACAACAATTAAGCTACAACGCATGGCAAAACGAACTCAATTGTCATGTTAGTAGTTCAATGGGAAGACTGTTCGACGCGGCGGCATTTGCCTGCTGTGAACAGAGCGAAGTCTCTTATGAAGGGCAGGCGCCGATGATGTTGGAAAGCGTTGCGTCGACGCCCTCTAAGGTTATGCCGTTAACGTTGGTCCAGAAAAACGACGAATTTATTCAAATGGATTGGCGAACACTGGTACCGGAACTATTTGATTTCAAAGTGTCTCCTCAAACTCGTGCTGCAAATTTCCACGCTTCGTTAATTGAAACGGTATGGGAGGTAACCCTACATTGCCGTAAAAAGTTTAATTTTGACCACATTGGATTGGCAGGAGGCGTCTTCCAAAATCGCATTTTGTGTGACGGTATATCACAACGGTTTTTACAATCAGACATTCCTGTGGTTATTCCAAGTAGTTTGCCATTAAACGATGCCGCAATAAGTGTTGGGCAAATCCACGAATACTGTTCACGGAGGTCATAATGAAAAGCGCAGAGGGCAATAATCATTTATCATCAGAGCCGTTGGGCACGGAATCTATTCAATTAGCTCAGGGGAACGGCGGAACACTGACAAAAAGACTCATTGATCATGTTTTTAAAAATAAAGCGAACAAAGATCTAGATCTGCTTCATGATGCCGCCACAGTAACTTTTGATGGTCCTTATCTGAGTATAACAACGGATAGCTTCGTTGTATCCCCCCCAACATTTCCAGGAGGCAATGTAGGCGCGTTGAGTGTTTACGGTACCGTCAATGATTTAGCAGTCGTTGGGGCAACACCACGGTACATCAGTACTGCATTTATTATTGAAGAAGGCTTTTCCCTTTCAACATTGAAACAAATCGTTAATGGAATGCATCAAGCTGCCGAAGAAACGAAGGTCGCCATTGTAACAGGTGATACGAAAGTTGTCCCGAAAGGCAGTGGTGGCGGCGTTTTTATCAATACAACGGGTGTTGGAGACAGCCGAGATGCGCCGATTTGGGATACCAGTCTTATAAAGGCAGGCGATCATGTACTGGTTAGTGGTTCTGTAGGTGATCACGGTGCGTGTGTCCTGCTTGCTCGCGAGGACTATGGTTTGCAAGGTCAGCTAAAGTCTGATTGTGGAAGCGTTGTTCCTCTTATTGATCCAATCAAGCATTTGGAAGGTGTTCGTTTTGTGCGTGACCCAACTCGTGGAGGGTTGTCAGTATTACTCCATGACGTTGCTAATGAAACAGGCTTCGATATCGAGTTAATTGAAAATAATATTCCGGTGCGACCTGAAGTGGCAAGCGTGTGTGAAATATTAGGCTTTGATCCGTTTGTTTTAGCGTGTGAGGGACGCATTGTTGCTGTTGTTGCCCCTGACATAAGCGGTAAGGTGCTAGAACACTGGCGGAGCATTCGAAACGGGGAGCAGGCCGAACACATTGGTGTAATAGTAAAAAACACCGAATCAAAAGGGCGCGTGACCATTGTTACGCCAATGGGAGGAAGACGTTTCATGAATGAACTCGAAGATGAGCCGCTTCCAAGGATCTGCTGAAAGAATAGGTGTTGACCTGTGAGCAACACATAGGTTTACCCTAGTAACGTGAGAGTAGAACATAGGATTAAAGGCGTGCTTAACCGCATATCTATGTTGATAAAAGAGGAGCGTTAAAATGCGCGTTAAACAAATTGCAGATGCACTAGAGATTAGCGCGGACAGCGTACGGTATTACACGCGCATTGGGTTTTTGGTGCCAAGTAAATCGCACAATGGTTACAAGTATTACAGGCCCGCTGATGTGACACGACTACGGTTTATTTTAAGCGCGCGTTCATTAGGTTTCTCTATCAATGATATTAAGGAAATTCTGTTCACGTCATCACAAACCAACGCGCCATGCCCGACGGTTCGGCGCCTTATTGAACAAAGGTTGAAAGAAACTGAACAGCGGTATCAGGACATGCATGAGCTAAGACTGCGCATGCGAAAAGCAATCTCAGAATGGGAAAATACACCGGATCAGCATCCAACGGCCGATACGATTTGCCATTTGATTGAAGGTTTCACAACACTTAAATCATAACATTATTTAGAGAGGGAGTGGCTCATGAATTCAAAAACGGACGATGCGAAAATTCATTCGTGTTGTGGCGGTGACAAAAAAGTATCAACCGCTAGTAAGGCGGTCGAGAGTGAAACACATACTGAGCAAGTCTCTGCGTCTTCGGGTGAGCTACAACTCAATATCCAAGGTGCAAGTTGCGCCAGTTGTGTGTCTAAAATTGAAGCGGCCTTAAAACAGGTCTCGGGTGTCACCAATGCTGAGATGAATTTTGCTGAACGCTCGGTGTTGGTGATGGGCAGTTCATCCTCCCACGCATTGATTAAGGCGGTAGAGCAAGCTGGGTATAACGCAACATTAGCGAATACGGATTCAGATGAGGCTGCCATTGAAGAAAAGGAACAGGCGGACTGGGCATATTATAAAAAACTAATGCGAGACATGGTCATTGCATTATCTCTGGGTGTGCCACTGATGCTTTATGGCTTGGTGATGGGGGAAATGAGCGTCAACACGACCACTGAGCGGATCGTGTGGTTGATTGTAGGGATCATGACATTGGGTGTTATGGTGTTTTCTGGTCGGCATTTTTATGTAGGTGCTTGGAACTCCTTTAAAAATCACGCCGCGAACATGGATACTTTGATTGCATTGGGGACAGGAACAGCCTGGTTGTACTCTATGGTCGTTGTGTTTTTCCCCGGATATGTGCCTGAAATGGCGCGGCATGTCTATTTTGAAGCAACAGCCATGATAATTGGTCTCATTAATTTAGGCTTAGCGCTTGAGATAAAAGCACGCGGTAAAACGTCCGAGGCAATTAAACGACTGATTGGTTTACAAGCCAAAACAGCTCGCGTCATTCGTGATGGGCATGATATAGATATTCCGATTGAAGATGTTCTGCTAAATGATCTTATCCGGGTTCGCCCTGGGGAGCGCATCTCTGTTGATGGCTTAGTTGTCGAGGGCCAGACAAGTATTGATGAATCAATGCTAACGGGTGAACCCATGCCCATAGAAAAACGAAAAGACGATGAGGTCGTTGCCGGCACGATAAACAAATCAGGCTCTATCGTCTTTCGAGCAGAGCGCGTGGGAAAAGATACCGCGCTTGCTCAAATTATTAACATGGTAAAACGCGCACAAAATTCTAAACCGCCTATTGGTCGATTAGCTGATATGATTTCCGCCTATTTTGTACCGGTCGTCATGATCATTGCCGTGATCAGTGCGCTGGCCTGGTTGAATTATGGTCCATCTCCTGAAGTAGCTTTTGCAATCGTTTCTGCGACCACAGTACTGATTATTGCCTGCCCTTGCGCCTTGGGTTTGGCCACACCGATGTCGGTGATGGTCGGTGTGGGAAAGGCGGCTGAAGCGGGGGTTCTTATCCGAAACGGCGAAGCGCTGCAATCTGCATCAAAAATAACCACTATGGTTCTAGATAAAACAGGCACTATTACTGAGGGGGCCCCTAAAGTAACAGATGTCGTTATAGTTTCAGATCATAGTCACAACGATGTGCTTTCTTTGGCGGCTAGCCTTGAGTCTGGTTCTGAGCATCCACTTGCCATGGCGATCGTTGAATCTGCAAAGGAGCAAGGTGTGCCGATCCATTCCGTTACTGATTTTCAGTCCATTGCGGGGAAGGGGGTTGAAGCCATGCTAAATTCTCAACGCCTGCTATTTGGAAATGAAAAATTGATGATAGACCAAGGGATCGAGCTTCATCATTACATCGACAAAGCGCAGAGGTTAGCAGCGGATGCAAAGACCCCTATGTATTTTGCTATTGATTCTACATTAGTTGCCGTAATTGCCGTCGCTGACCCAATAAAATCTGACTCAATAGATGCGATAAAGCGGCTACAGCATAACGGGATACGAGTTGTGATGTTAACCGGGGATAATCGACTGACCGCAAAAGCCGTCGCCCGAAAAGCGGGGATTGCAGATTACGTTGCCGAAGTGATGCCGGAAGATAAGGCAAACAAAATACTTGAGCTTCAACGTGAAGGCGAAATTGTGGGTATGACCGGTGATGGCATAAATGACGCACCGGCCCTTGCTCATGCCAACGTCGGCTTTGCGATTGGGACTGGGACTGATGTAGCGATAGAAAGTGCGGATATAACGTTGATGCGCGGCTCCCTACATGGGTTAGCGGATGCAATTGCCGTGAGCAAAGCAACACTGCGTAACATCAAGCAAAACCTCTTTGGCGCATTTATTTATAATGTCGCCGGAATACCATTTGCGGCAGGCGTCTTTTATCCATTCTTAGGGATACTGCTTAACCCAGTCATTGCTGGTGCAGCGATGGCATTCTCATCACTAACGGTGGTGACCAATGCTAACCGATTACGTCTATTTAAAGCGAAAGAGCACTAGGAGTACACAATGATGATATGGATTAATTTAGCAGGGCTTATCCTGATTGGGCTTATTGTTTGGTGGTTTTGGCTTTACAAAGCACAATCAACCCAGATAAAAGACGGCAGTATCAAAGTCCTTGTAAAAGACGGCGTGTATCAGCCTGCCAATATCACGGTGCCGGCGCATCAGTCCGTTCAGCTTATGTTCGTCAGAGAAGATGCAACGCCCTGTGCAGAAACGTTATTGATCCCGGAGTTGGATATCAATGAAACATTAGCGCTTAACAAGCGAGTGACGGTCACTATTCCTGCTTCCAGTGCCGGCGTTTACCCATTTCATTGTCAGATGCAAATGTATCGTGGCACGTTGGTGATCAAGTGATTAAACGCTTTTTATTAACGTAAAAGATACCAAAGCGAGGTGTATTATGAGTAAACAAAAAGTCCCCTTTTGGCGCACCCCCAGTGGTTGGTCTGCCATAGGCCTTATTACCGCCGCGAGCTACTTCTTGCTGGTTGAGCATGGTGAGCATGTGTTTCCGTATTTACCTTACTTGATCTTGTTGTTGTGCCTTGTCATGCACATTTTTATGCACGGCAGTCATGGCAAAGGACATGAAACACATGAGCACACCGAAAAAACATTTAAAGAACAAACCGAGGACAATGAGCAATATCGAAAAGGCTATATCGAAGGGTTAGAGCAGGCCCGTAAAGGAAAACATAAAACGGAGAATAATAATGCACGGTGATTCTGATTATGGGCTCTGGGCACTAGTCATTATAAACTCAGCCATTTTTATCTTTTTTGCGTTTAGTTTTATCAAGCCGAAGTCGAAAACAGATTGGCGAAGCCTAGGTGTATTTTCCGCTTTTATCGTGGCCTTATTTACCGAAATGTATGGTTTCCCCCTGACAATATATTTTTTGTCAGGGTGGTTAGCGGAAAGTTATCCAGGGGTAGACTTTTTAGCGCATGAAAATGGTCACTTGTGGCATACTTTGCTAGGGCTATCCGGCGATGCTCACTGGGATATTTTACACATCTTAAGTAATGTCATCATCATTTTAGGTTTCTTTTTACTATCCGCTTCTTGGAGTGTCCTACACCACGCGCAAAAATCGCATAGTTTAGCCACTACTGGATGGTACGCTCGCTGCCGGCATCCTCAATATGTTGCATTTATACTGATCATGTTTGGCTTTTTGTTGCAATGGCCAACACTGCCAACCTTACTTATGTTTCCAATTCTTATTGTCGTTTATGCTCGACTCGCCACGCGAGAAGAGCAGCAAGCTGAATCCGAGTTTGGTGATAGCTACAGACACTATAAACAAACGACGCCAGGTTGGTTTCCCCGTATGGGTATTTCAAA
This sequence comes from Alteromonas sp. G4i35, assembly GCF_054960375.1. Classification (NCBI taxonomy): domain Bacteria; kingdom Pseudomonadati; phylum Pseudomonadota; class Gammaproteobacteria; order Alteromonadales; family Alteromonadaceae; genus Alteromonas; species Alteromonas sp. G4i35. Next base: position 123,001 of record NZ_JBHNZD010000013.1, read on the forward strand.
CGTTTCAAGCACTAATTAAGGATTACAAAATGAACAAAGTACTACTGTCATTACTGTTTGTTGGAGGGGTGTTACCCGCGACATTTGCTGCTGCTCAAACGTCGATGAGTGCGGATGATATGCTTCGAAGTAATGAGCTTGTCATGGATGCACTAATGCAACGCATACAACGGATCAACGACGTCTCTGATAGGCAAACTCTCATCGTTGAGCATATGAAAATGATGGAAATTTATTTAACGAATATTGAGAAGAGACTCCAAAGTGAAACAGACCTGCAACACAAAGCACATCTGGAAGAAACGTACACAAATGGCCTTCAACGAAGTCTCGTTCTTATCGACAGCGGTTTAGCAGGGGGCGACTTTGTAGTCATGGGAAATTCGGTAGACGAACATTTGTTTTATCTTGAACAAAGAATGTCAATTTTACAATCGTTAATGAAGCAGCAGCTCGGTGCCAATAGTGTTTTAAATAATTAAAGAAATGACGAACATAAACAAGTTAACAATCGATTTATAGGAGGAAAAGATGAGCGATCTAGATCACAGAGTCGGTGTATCAGAGGCGAATTTAGTCGTACGGCATTTAAAGTTGGTTGGTATTACCGAAGATAACATAGAAGCAATTATTGCTGGCATTGATGGGACCTTTGGAATCGATGCAGTTTCATTTGAGGACGCCAAAAGTACCCTGCATATAGGCTACGATGCAACCCACTGCAATTTAGATGGCATTGAGACAATCATTCGTGACAACGGGGCAGACATTTCGGACGACTTTTGGACAAAAATGAAAGAAGGCTATTACCAATTCGTTGACGAAAACATTCGTGAAAATGCAAAACACAAACCCTGGAGTTGCCACCGTGTTCCTCCTGGGCAAACCCATAAAAAGTAATTGTTTCAATAGCAACGATCAGACTTACGTTACGCCTGATCGTACAGCCATAACAAACAAAAACAGGACAACACAGTGGTACATAGTAAAAACGAAGCGGACAGAATTAAGTTACTTAACTTGGGAATAATTGAAAGAAACCCAGCTGAGCATGAAATCCATCAAGCGGTACAAGAATTCACAGGTTCCGTTATGCCTAACGCAAAATATTCACTGGAAAAAGCATTAAAAGCGTTTTCTTCAAGCAAAGACGAATAGAAGCGTGGCAAGTTTTAGCCGCTGGAAGGGGCAATTTTTCTATTACCGGCACATGGGTAAATAAAGTGTTAGTGAGTACTTCAATAGGGGCTTTGGTAGCTGTTTTAATAATAGGATTGGCGAAGTTAAATAAATTCGATAAAGACCGAAGTTTTTATCCAACGCTCACTGTTGTGATCGCGAGTTACTATCCATTGTTTGGAGTGTTAGAAAGTCGATTTATATGGCATGAGTTGTGTGATTCATAGACATCATTTCACTTTTCTCAATTGCAGGTCGCGTTGATAATTTGATAGCTGAATGCGCTCGTCCTCAGTTATATAATCCTCGTGAACCTCTTCTCAAAGTGGGGCTTGTTCAAGTCTTTCACAGACAATATCCATTGGCGTTTTTCCCTTTAACGAACCATGTGCCCGTTGCCAGTTGTAGTAATGCTGCCATTCGGGCAATGTTTCGTTTTTTAGTTCGTCTAGATTCAAGTTTACTGTTGAATAAAACTCTTCTTTGTCGGTTCTTTGCGACCTTTCAACCTTACCATTCAGGTGAGGAGAACCAGGCTTGTTAGGACGAAATTTGATGCCATAATCCATCAGCTTTCGCTGAACTTTCTCTGCGAAGAATTCTGTACCACGGTCGGTTTGTATTCGCTGTATTGGAAATGGCATTTCCTCGATTACCTTATCGATAAAAATAAGGGTGTTTGCTGCCGACCTCCGGTTAAACACATCCAGTACGCGATATCTAGAGCAGTCATCAATAGCAGTATATTGGTAAATTCCAGGAGCGATTTTGCATGTATCCATCTGCACTCGATCACCTGGAATAGGTCTTTGGTAACGGATGAAGTCTTTTTTCTTCCGTTGAAATACTATTGGTTTAACGTCATGTCTGGTCAGCACCTTATGTATGGAAGCAAGCGATAATTGAACACTATGCTCGCGAAGAAGTTCATTTTGGATTCTCCGCGCACCAAGCTTCCTGTCTTTTCTCAGGCTTAGAATCCATTCCTCTACCTGATGGTTTATTTTAGCATTTGGCGAGGTATGAGGGCGTTTAGAAACGTCCTGAAGACCGTCTAGACCATTTTCTTTGTATCGTTTTAACCATTTACGAAGAGTGGGTCTGGATATACCACACCTGCGGCAAACCAGACCTGCATTTTTAGTTTCTTCGTAAAGCTCAATCCACTTGAGTCGCTGTCTAATTTCTTTGTTCTTAGAGTCGTATTATTTTGAAACGATCTCTATGAATCACACACATAAACATCCTTGTTGTCTTAAATATTCTGACTACTGTTTTCGAAGACCGTAATTAAAGATTCATCCAAATAGGGACCGATCTCGCTAAAATCGTAAATGCTATTTATGTTCTTATTGCTAATGATCCTTTTGCATTTTAATTTAGTTAAAAATGAATCACTACTAGCAACGGTGAGAATATCTTGTTCAAGATCTCCAGCTAGTTTTTCAACCAATTTAGATTCTAACCTTCGCGAAATACTCTCAAAAGAAGGCAAATTTTCTTCGTTAGTGTTATCGACCCAATCTTTGGTCCTCGTTAGATGATTCTCTATTACCTCGAAAGTTTTTTCAATTTTTATGTTTTTCTGCAATCGGTAAGCAAGTATTGGGTCATGTTTTGAAAGCTCTAAAATAGCGCTGTCAAACTGAGAGGAGAAATCTACTCGCAGTTCTTCCTTCATATCAATGATTAACGAATTAAATGCTTTCTCAAGGGCAATTCGTAGCTCTGCTTCGAATGCTGATTTATCTTTAGGCGAGAATGCTTGGTCATTCAATTTCTCTAAATACAGCTTCAAGTAACCGTCAATCGCGCGATCTGTATTAATTACTGAATTGATAAATACATTGCGTAACTCAAGGAGTAAATAAATTATTGTTCGATTACTTTCTTTTTTTTCTCTCTGAATTTTCCATATATATGTTGCTAAGGCTACTAAAATAGTTGCACTAGCGGTAATAAAGGATCCCAAAATCTTAAGTTCTATCATGTAACTCTCGTGCGATAAACTCATCAACTAAAGATGCTAACAAATGCAAAATTAGTTTTTGTTTATGAAGTAGATTAATAAGTATCAGCAATTTTGTAATACTGTGAAGATAGCGTTTTGCGCAGACTCTCTAAATTCACGACCAATTCTTGGTGTGTATGAAGGGTGGGGGGCTGATATTACAGTTGTTTTAAAATCGCCTTTTTGCAGGCTACCTACTGAAAACTTGAACGTTACTTTACCTCTCACTTCGTGATGCTGTATGTCTGTTAAGTTTGAAGAGTGTAGTAGCCAATTCTTTGATGATGGGCTATTAGAGCTCTTGGGAACAAGAACAACTTTTGGCTTGAAGTACTCGATTATCTGATTGTTCAGCTCGTAAGAAAACTGAATAGCTCTCTCTAAAAGCGCTTTATCGTATTTAGCCAACTGAGAAGTGAAGCTTTTAAAATCCTTACTTCCCCACAGCACTATGTTAGCCATGAGCGTTTTGTGTTCACCAAACCGCTTGTTGAATATCTCTGAGTAGAATTGCCACTTGTTGTTTGGCTTGTTAATAGGATCCCACAATGGGACATTCGCACCTTCGCTATTTTTGTACGCTTCGCTGAAATTGTCGTTCATGGCTTGTTGCACAAAACCCTCGTAGTGGGAAGGGGAGGAAGGAGACAAAATAGCGTCGAGAGATTCAGGAACATTAGGATTTGAGCCTAACCAAATTACATCAACTGATTCGGCATTGAGCTTACTTAATACTTTTGCTGTCTCGATTTCCCCGAAGATAGAGCCTCTAAACGGTATCGAATAAGAGCCTGTACCTCTCTTGAGCGCTTTATTTTCTTGATTTTCTACAAAGTCAGAAATACTATTGTTTATTACTTCAAATATATTCAACGTCATGTCCTTATGATTTGCTTGCGTATTCTTTACAAAGCGACTTTTTAACTTTTTCGTAAGCTTTTTATGAACTAAAGATACGGTAATGCTTGTCTAGCTTCCAAGTGCATTGACTCGGTATTAGATTAAATTTATCACATACCAAGGTTTGAAGCTCAACGCTCTGTACCACTTTTCTGTCTGCATATATTTTAAAGAACTTTGAGTTTCCAGAGTAGATTACTCTACCCCTGCTGACTTCTTGATATTCAACAGCAATGAGCTCAGGAAAACACGGAAGGTATATTCTATGCTCTTCCCACTCTACTAAATGGCTAAAGTCACTGTCATAGAGTGAAAGGCTATCAGGCTCTGTACTATTCAAAGGCATTGCTTTAGCAAGTACAGTCGACTTGTAGACCCAAAAAATACCAATATGAGGCAGCTTAGTTTTCATCTTGTATATCTCCAACATGTTGACGTCACCCAACTGTCTTGACAGAGATTTACAACCCTTTAATTATTTTAAATTTGCTGCTGAAGTGAGCGCTATTCGCTTGCATGATATATCGTAGTCAAAAGAGGAAAGCTAACTTCTTATCTCTACTCGAATAGGTAACGTTAATAAGCATTAACATGAACTATTTAACATGAAAGTAACTCTGCTACGGTTCTAGATCAGAAAGAGAATTATCACAATTATTATAGTGCCCCTTCATAGATTTCAGTCATCTGTGGAGCCTCTTCAGATTTTTAGGAAACCTCCCCTAAAGAAGCTTGCTATGCCAGGAATGAGTGGTTGTTAACAAACAAAGTATACTTCAGAATTCATACTCGAAGCGGTATTACTCTGCTAGAAACCTGATATTATTGGTCGTCAGATTGCTTTAGATATTAGTATTTTTCTTAGTCTACCTAACTGCTGAAAACATCATGCTGCGCAATCTAAAGATAAAACACATAAGAGCAGTGATCCCCGTTGTGACGCGGGGATAGCAGATTAAAACATGAACTTGCCAAGGTCAAAAAATGACCGGCATTTTTACGCGAAGCGACAACGTTTTTAGCCAAAAAGTTACAGTAAGGTATCTAGCGATATCGAGTTTCCGATATGCCTTTCTACTAGTCTATTGTACCGTTTATTCGAAAATGGAGCCTTAGATGATTTGGTGAACTCAAAGAAGCGATGCGAACCAACTTCATGCTCATAAGCATAGCATCACGGTTATGGCATGAGCCAGATAATATTTACTTTGTTGTTCATTGATGCGCTCACTGTAAGGAGATCAGATAGCAATTGGAAAAGCTACCTCTTGGGTCAACGGTGATTTTATCTTTCAGTATTGGACTTGCTTTTACACTTGTTGTAGGGGGTATTACAGGTTTTGGTACGAGCGAGACGCAATAATTGTGACAGGCTTATTGAAATTGCATGATGTATTCTTCTATTCCTTCGGTGTACTTATTTTACATTGCCGGATTATGTATGAGCAGGCTTTGCAGTAGATTTCTGTTTTTCTGACAAGATTTAGCAACTTAATTGAAATACATGGCTTTTTAATACAGAGTTCCTCTTGTGAATCAGAAAGCTGACCATTTAGGCATTGACTACAATCATATTTTAAGAGAACATGAATTGCCAATAGAGGAATCTTGTGTTGAAAACGAATTACCGCATTAGCAAAAATCTAAAAGTGGTCTTAGCCGCTTTTTTGTTGTGCGCACAATTTTTGTTGATTGTGACTGACGCGTTTTCTATTGAACAAGACCACTTGTTTAGCAATGAATTATGTACTGAAAATACATTAATCGAACTGTCCGATGCTTACGATTTAGATACGGGAAGTGATTGTGACCATTGTTGTTCTTGTCATGGCCATTTTACACACATAGCTTTTTACTTTGATATTGAAAGCTCGTTTCTAAAAAAATCTCCCAATTTAGTCTCAGTTTATAGTGAAGCTACACCTAATCGTTTCATTAACCAAATAGAGCGTCCTCCAAGAATTTAATCCCTGTCGTTTTTCGTTTTTTCAACTGACTAGGATTATATATCATGAAAATTTCACAGTTTCCTGTGCGCAAATTTACGCGCGCCGGAATATTGACTAGTGCATTGATGCTATCTCAAGCCAATGCATTGGCAGAACAAGTAACTTTAGATGATGCAGTTCAACTTACTCTCAACCGTCATCCAAGCTTGTTGAAATTCAGACCTCTTACTAGAGCTCTTGAGGGAGATCGCCAACAAGCTTTGCTTTCTCCAGCTTACACCGTAGGTGCTAATCTAGAAAATGTGATGGGCACAAGTTCTACTTCGGGAGTTCAAGCAGCAGAAGCAACCATCTCTCTATCTTCAGTGTATGAACTTGGTGGAAAGAAGAGTGCAAGAACACTGGTTGTGGATGCCAGAGCTGCCCTTTTAGATTCAGAGCAGTATTCAATGTCTCTCTCACTACTTGGTGGGCTCACTCAGCAGTATATTCGCGTTCTGGCACAACAGGAGCGTCTGCAAATAGCTGAGCGAAGTGTGAGCTTAGCTGAAGATGCTCTTACTGTGATCACTAATAGAATAAAAAGTGGTGCAACGAATGATGCTGAATTGTTCAGAGCTAAATCGGCTTTAAATCAAGCGAAATTAGAACTTGCGACAGCAAAGGTGAATAAAGAGATAGCCCTGCAATCTCTCACACTATTCTGGCAGGGCAATTATGAAGATATCACGCTTACTGGTTCTTTAAATTCACCCGCTAAAAATTATTCCTACGAAACACTTTTTAACCAATTCTTATCATCATCGAATGCGGATTTACTAATTAAGTCACTTGACCTGAAGGACGCTGAAATTCAGTTGGCTAAGTCTGATAATACCGCAGACCTATCTTGGTCTGTTGGTGTTAGAAGGAATCAGGGAGCTCAAGATACATCGTTAGTTTTTGGTGCCTCAATTCCACTATTTGCTGAGAAGAGGAATTCGGGTGCAGTCAAATCTGCAATTGCTAGTAAGGAGGCGGAGTTATTAGAGCGAGACACCAAGTATCTCGATGTAAAAGCGATTCTATTTAAAGCAACGAAAAGCATAAATTTTAGTTCACAGGCAGCATTGCACCTGGAAAAAGAAGTAATGCCAGATTTGAAAAGAGCATTGGAGCTGACCAAGGAGGGCTATCAAAAGGGAATTTACACTTATCAAGAATGGTTTGCTTCACGTGATGCACTTCTCCAATCTCAACGGAGTCTCATCAACTATCGCGAAGCCACCCTGCTCAATGAAGCACTTATCGAACAATGGACAGGGCAATCTCTGAAATCATTCACTTTCAATCTCCAGGATTAATTATGCTAAAGCAAATTTTATTTTTATTTCTTATCGGCACTGTGACATCTATCGCGACCGCAAGTGAAGATGCCACCAATTCAAATGACAACCAAAATATATTCCAGAAAGGTAACATCAAAATAGAAGTAAGTATCGATGAAAGCCCCGAGGGCTCTGTAATTATTGCCTCGACTTTTGAAGATGGGAAGCCATTTATCCCTGATTCCTTTTCTATAGAGCTACAGAAGTTAGGTTCAAGCTCAGAAAAATTTGAGTTTCAAACTTCAGAGGGGGTTTTGCGGTCAATAAAAGCTCTGTCTGAACCTCATTCTTTTAGGGCTACTATTTATCTGACTGACAAAAGACGAAAGTATTCCTGGGAGTGGGAAAACTTCGAGGGAAGAACACAGATCTCAAGAGCATTAACTGAAAAGTTTCAATTAGCAACCTCCGAAGTTCAGAGTGGGACCATTGAAAGACATATCGAATTGTTGGGTACTCTTGTAATTCCACCCAAGAACAAGGCTGAAGTTAATGCGCGGTTCTCGGGAGTTGTAGAAACTCTCGCTTCGGATGTTGGTGACAGCGTGAAGGCTGGCGATGTAATTGCAAAAATTCAATCAAATGACAGCTTACAAACCTACATCGTGAAAGCGCCAATTTCGGGTACGGTAGTAAGTCGAAATGTTAATGTTGGGCAGTTGGTTACCAGTGAAACGCTTTATAAAATAGTCGACGCTGAAACGCTTTGGGCAGAATTGAAAGTATTTCCATCCAAGCGGGATACAATAAAGCAGGGCTCTTATATCCACATAAAAAAAGGTTCCCGACAGCAAGATGCAAAGGTCAAATTTCTCATTCCGTCAGGTTCACTTGAACCTTATCAGATCGCAATTGTTGAAATCACTAATACCGAAGGAGAATTCTCCCCCGGCGATATGGTTACAGGTGTAGTTGATGCTCAGAAAGTCGATGTTTCGCTTCGCGTTGAGAATGAAGCTATCCAATCAATGGATGGTAACTCAGTTGTATTTTTAAACGATGGTAACACGTTTCAAGCTGTCCCTGTCGAGCTGGGTATAAAAGATGACAACTTCACTGAAGTAAAGCGTGGCTTAATCGCTGGTCAAATTTACGTATCAAAAAATAGCTTTCTGATAAAAGCGGATCTTGAAAAATCCGGTGCCTCTCACGCTCACTAATCCTGGAGACGATAAATGATTGATAATATTATTCGTCTTTCAGTAGAAAGACGCTTTTTGTTTCTTGTTCTTGCACTAATCTTAATTGGGATCGGCGTTTGGAGCTACCAGCGATTACCTATTGATGCTGTACCAGATATTACAAATGTACAGGTTCAGATTAACACCAAAGCTCCGGGGTACTCACCATTAGAAGCTGAACAACGAATAACATTTCCTGTCGAAACAGCACTATATGGCTTGCCTAACTTATCCTATACACGTTCTATATCGAGGTATGGTCTTTCACAGATTACAGTTATTTTCGAAGAAGGAACGGATATCTTTTTTGCCCGAAATTTAATCGACGAAAGACTTGCTAACCTTAAAAGTGTTTTACCTGATGGCCTTGAGCCAGAAATGGGGCCAATCGCAACAGGGCTTGGCGAAATTTTCGTATATACACTGGAAGGGAAAGATGGAGCAACGTTACCCGATGGCTCGCCGGTCACACCTATGGCTTTAAGAGAGGTACAAGATTGGATCATTCGACCACAGTTAGCCCAGGTTCCGGGAGTAGTAGAAGTAAACACTATTGGAGGTTATGACAAGCAATATCACGTCAATCCCGACCCTGTAAAAATGCTGGAGATGGGAGTCTCGCTTAAAGACATTTCTGAAGCACTATATTTAAACAATGATAATGCTGGAGCAGGCTATATTGAGAAAAATGGCGAGCAACTTCTTGTTCGCTCTCCAGGTCAATTGACAGGGATAAAGGATATCGAAAATGTCGTAGTAGGAAAAAAAGGATCTGTTCCTGTTCTAATAAAAGATATTGGAACTGTAGGCTTGGGTAAGCAGCTGAGGACCGGTGCCGCTACAAGAAATGGTAAAGAGACAGTGATGGGAACGGTCATGATGTTGCTGGGAGAAAACTCAAGGGAAGTTGCAGCTTTAACTGCCAGTAAATTAACTGAAATTCAAAGATCGTTACCAAGCTGGGTAGTTACTGAACCCGCCTATGATCGAACTACACTGGTCGACAAAGCGATAAACACTGTGCAGAAGAACCTGCTGGAAGGAGCATTACTCGTAATTGTCATATTATTTTTACTACTAGGCAATATTCGAGCGGCTCTTATTACGGCTGCGATCATACCTATTGCTATGATGATGACAATCACTGGAATGGTCCAGAGAGGTGTTTCGGCAAATCTGATGAGTTTGGGGGCTTTAGATTTTGGTCTGATTGTCGATGGCGCTGTCATCATTGTTGAAAACTGTATTAGGCGCTTATCTGAAGCGCAACAGCATCACGGCAGACTTCTTCAACTCAAGGAACGTCTAGAAGAAGTGAAAATAGCAACGATTGAAGTAATCAGGCCCAGCTTATTTGGAGTCGGGATCATAACCGCTGTTTATCTGCCTATTTTTACTTTAACAGGCGTAGAGGGAAAGATGTTTCATCCCATGGCAATAACTGTTGTTATCGCTCTTATTGCGGCAATGATTTTGTCACTGACGGTAGTGCCTGCAGCGATCGCAATTTTCATGGGGGGAAAAATCAGTGAAAAGGAGAGTTTTTTAATACGTTGGGTGAAACTGGCTTACGAACCAGCACTTAGGGCTATTCTTAAATTTAAAGCTGCTGCTCTTGGGGCTGCACTAGCGTTTGTTGTCTTCTGCGGATGGTTGGCAACAACACTTGGGTCTGAATTTATTCCTCAACTGGATGAAGGTGATGTCGCTTTACAGGCTTTACGCATAACGGGTACCGGTCTAAACCAATCAATTCAAATGCAAGAATTACTTGAAGGTGCGCTGTTAGAAATTCCAGAGGTAGCGGTAGTCTTTGCGAAAATAGGTACACCAGAAGTCGCTACAGACCCAATGCCTCCTAATGTAGCCGATAGTTTTGTAATACTTAAACCTCGCTCAGAATGGCCTGATCCAGCTAAATCTAAATCGGATCTAGTGGCTGAAATTGAATCAGTCGCCTCAAAGCTTCCCGGTAATAACTATGAATTTACCCAACCAATTCAAATGAGATTTAATGAATTGATTTCCGGCGTAAGGGCTGATGTTGCAGTCAAGGTTTTCGGTGATGACTTAGAGCAATTGTTGGATTCTGCAAATAAGGTTGCTGAGATCGCTGAGTCGATACAAGGTGCCTCAGACACCCGAGTTGAGCAAGTTGCCGGCCTTCCTATGTTGTCCATATTACCAAAACGAGATGCTCTCGCAAGGTACGGTCTTAACGTAGCAGACATTCAAGCACTCGTTTCAACCAGCATAGGGGGTAAGGAATCAGGCATAATCTATGAAGGCGATCGTCGGTTTAAAATTGTAATCAGATTATCTGAAGAGTTGCGTACAAATATTGACAAATTAGAGAGCTTACCTGTTCGTGTCGGCAATAGTTTTGTACCGCTTGAAGAGGTAGCCACTCTCGAGTTAAAGCCGGCGCCTGCACAGATCAGCCGAGAGAATGGAAAGCGCAGAGTTGTCGTAACGACTAACGTACGAGGAACCGACCTAGGAGGATTTGTCGTTGATTTACAAAAAAGACTTAAATCCGATTTAAAAATGAAGGAAGGATATTGGTTAGAGTTTGGTGGTACCTTTGAACAACTGGAATCCGCCAGCAAACGGCTGACTTTAGTCGTTCCGGTTACGCTTGCGTTGATAGTTGGCATACTCATTATGGCGTTTGGGTCTGTTAAAGACGCATTGATAATTTTCACTGGTGTACCACTAGCCTTGACTGGAGGAGTACTGGCACTCTGGATTAGAGATATGCCTCTTTCAATTTCTGCGGGAGTAGGCTTTATCGCTTTGTCCGGGGTCGCGGTTTTGAATGGACTAGTGATGGTCGCATTCATCAGACAACTCTGGCAGGAAAATGGTGATATTTATACTTCAGTAATTCGAGGGGCCATAATCCGGCTTCGACCTGTTTTGATGACTGCGTTAGTGGCCAGCTTAGGCTTTGTTCCCATGGCACTTAATACAGGAACAGGTGCTGAAGTACAAAGACCGCTCGCCACTGTAGTCATTGGGGGAATTATATCGTCAACTTTACTGACACTGTTTATATTACCTGCGCTTTATCAGCTCGCACATAACAAACGCAACTCTTAATCAAATTTTACGCCCGGTATGTTCCGGGCGCACCGGAGCCTCTATGACTCATAATCATTCAAATAGCTCAAACAAAATTGGGTGGGCTTTTCTATTAAATTTCAGCTTCACAATTATTGAATTTATTGGCGGCTGGCTAACGAACAGCACTGCTATAATGGCAGATGCTGTTCATGATCTCGGCGATTCAGTTTCTATTGGAAGCGCCTGGTGTCTCAATAGGTTAGGAGAGAGAGAGGCCGATGAAAATTTCACATATGGGTACAAGCGACTCAGCCTGTTAGGGGCATTTATTAACGGAGCCGTACTTATCCTTGGCTCAATCTGGGTATTATCAGAAGCCATTCCTCGAGTATTAGACCCGGTCGTTCCAAATACAGAAGGCATGATATTACTTGCGATTCTAGGTGTCGCTGTAAACGGCTTTGCTGTGTATAAACTCCAGGGAGGAAATACCCTAAACGAGAGAGTGTTGAACTGGCATTTATTGGAGGACGTTTTAGGCTGGGTTGCTGTATTAATTATTGCCATAGTAATGCAATTTGTCGACTGGCCAATTTTAGACCCCCTACTTTCGATTGGCTTTACGCTTTTTATATTGTTTAATGTAATTCGAAACTTATTAGCAACCTTAAAATTATTTTTGCAAGGTGTTCCAGAGAAAAACTTATACAAACAAGTGTTAGATGAACTCCGGAGTGTTGATAGAGTTGAATATATCCATGACTTAAAAATTTGGTCACTTGACGGAGAACACAATGTTATTACTATACGCGTTGGCAGTGCCTTAAAGACAGTTGAAGAATACAAGTTATTGAAGCTTGATATTTATGATAGCTTGGCCATGTTTGACTTCAGTTACAGCACAGTTGAAATAGAGTTTACTGACGAGCATTCTGCAGTTAATGAGGAGGTGAGATGAAATTCCATTACTCATTAACAATGATAGTCGACAGTAATTCAAGTTTTAATACTAAGCTAAAATTTTATTTGTGACACATTGTCTACAATCATGACTATAGATTTTCATGGAACTTTTTAGTTTGTTCCCCTCATGATTAAATTTTTTGTTAAACTGTAAGGAGAGTGTGATAGATAATAATGCGTAACTAAAGTGGTAAGAGGCAAGATTGAACACGTACCTTCGACATCAACGTTTCTTTCGTGCTCTTACGAGATGTTGAAAATAAAATATAGAGACATTAATGAAATTTATAAGTAACTATAAGATGAGCTTCTTATTTTTTATTAGTGGTATTTTGTGTTTAATCGCTTATAACATAAAAGGCTCGAGTATAGATGAAAATGGTTTTTTGGTTGAATCGTTTGGCTTCATTCCTATATTTTGGCTATTTGAGCTGATGGCATCGCTGACTTTTGCTTTCACTTTCATTAAACTTAAAAAAAATCAGCGAAAGTAAAAGCACGCGAAGAACTTTTTCTAACTGACAATTTTGCTTTGCGATTTGCTATGCAACTCCTGGCTAGTAATTGAAAACTGAACCCAAAGGTTGTTGGGTATTGCCTTTTAGTTATATCAGACTTTAACTTCTTATATTAAAGCTCGCTAATTATTGGCTTTCTATTCTTTTATACACATTGATGAATTTGCACAGTTGGACCCATGTCAGTGCGGTACCTCATCGGTGAGTCAACAGTCTCAAATCAAAAATATCTACACAATGTAGCTAACCACAACAGTGATGAAATTGCGATCGTCACTAAAACAGCCGCTGAGCCTAAATCTTTCGCTAAGCCTGACAGTGGGTGAATCTCTTTTCCAATACGGTCAATAGTTACTTCAATTGCAGTATTTATAATTTCAGCGAACAAAACGAAGAGTATGGAGGAAAGTAAAATCGTCTTTTCCATATAAGGAATTGACCAAAATGCAAGCACTCCCGCCGCTAAGATAAGTAAGATAAGTTCTTGCCGGAACGCTGACTCGTTTTTAACAAGCCATGATATAGCTCGAACTGAGTTTTTCATTGCTAATACAATACGCAACATGCCCTTTGGTTTGGCTTTAGGGTCGAAATGCATTTTTGATGTGGCTTCGTCTATGACTCGCATTTTCGTAAAATATCCTGAGTGGGTTGGTAGGTGCTGCTTTGCACATTTGTAAGACCAAGTAATGTGTCAAAAAGGTTGTCATGCGAATAAGGATGACTGGATAACGACTTTACGCAATCACTGTATTCAGGTTGGCTAAACTTGGAGGCCCAATAAACCATTGGTACATGAGTTTGCTCAACAGGCGCTAAATTATAAGGGAAACCGTGTAAATAAAGCCCTTTTTCTCCCAATGACTCACCATGATCCGATAGATAAAGCATCGACGAATTAGGAATAGTGGAAAGCTGTTCAATAATCTGGCCTAGCACGTAGTCTGTGTATGCAATAGTATTATCGTACGTATTTGTCAGCTCTGCCTCTTCACAATTTTGAATATCACTTCTGGGACAGTCAGGCACGAACTTAGCAAATTTCTCTGGGTATCTCCGGTAGTAAGTAGGGCCGTGTGAGCCAATCATATGTAAGACTATCACTCTATGTTCTTTAGATGGCCTTGAAAGAGTTTCTCTTAAAAGGTCAACAAGTACCTCATCATAACAATAATCTCCATCGCAAAACTTGGGATCTCTGGACGGATCAAAGTCTAGGGTCTTTACCCTCTTGCATACGCCTTTACAGCTACTGTTGTTGTCAATCCAAGTCACGTCAACTCCTGCACGATGAATGATGTCTAAAACATTGTCCTGACTGTCTGCAATACGCGAATCATAATTTTCTCGAGAGAGTCTTGAGAACATACATGGCACGGAGACTGCGGTAGCAGTACCGCAAGATGTCACCTTGCTAAAACTGATTGCACCTGCGTTCTGGATATTAGGCGAAGTACGCCTCGAATAGCTGTTGCTTGAAAACTTGTCCGCTCTGGCTGTTTCGCCAACCACTAACACTGTAATAGATGGGTGTATATTAGCGTTACCTTTTAAGTAGGGACGCTTGTCTAATACTTTGTAGGGTAAAGGCGGATAGAAGTAAGTGTCCCGAAGGTACTTGTACCCTGAATCATAAAAGGCGTAGGGAATAATATACTTCGTTAGATCTTTGTTATTTCTGCCGACAGCTGCATAGCTCTTAAAAAGGAACGTGGCTATAATTGCAATACCCAATAAAGCTAATAAGTTCAGCACTAGAAGGTGCTTGATTCGAGCCTTGAGCTTTCCATTTATTTCCAGATTAAAAATCGCAAATACAGGGATTAATCCCAGTATAGAGAAGAATAAAAAAAGTGTTGAATTTAGATAAGAAAAGGCTTCACCAGAATTTGTTTCCATTACATTCTGTATCATGCTCTTATCGAAAATGACACCATAGGCCAAGGTGCCGTAAAGTAGAATAGAACTTACAACGAAAGCAATTGCAACGGTGGTGCGCGGCAAAAATAGGGCACCAAAAAGACTTAGAAAAATAATATTAAAAAAGGTTAGCAAGAGCGGTACAGAGAGAAAAAACACCCACTCATTCAATGTTACAGGGGCTACAACTTCATAAACAGCGGACAAAAATGGTATGTTAAATATTGCTGCGATAAACAATGAAGAAAGTAAAATGAACTGAGCTGATGTAGGATTGAAATTTAGTGTTCTTGGAAATTTCACAATAAGGTTCTCGTGTACTTCTTAGCACATAAGTTACCTGTCTAAACTTAAATAACGCTTAAGAAAAACTGTAGAATGAAAATTCTCGCATTATTTTTTAATTGTATGAAAACATGTACCTCACGTAACGGGCCTATCTGGGATATAACTAAAGATCTCAGTCGCAGTTTTCGTAAGCGGACACTTTTCGGTTAATGCCTCGTGCGATAATAGTACCCAGTGGGCGCGATGTGCATACCCTACAGACGTTGCCATTTCTTTTTTAAAACAACTATTGCGTACATGTTTTTCATCGACGAGGATGTATCTTCCCTTTTCAGTCTTATCCAGCCACTGGTAGGCGGCAGACAATTGCTGATCAACAGGGGTATGATACCCAAAATGAGTGATGGGATAAGGCGAGAAGAGAATGAACTGTTCAGAAAAATCAACAAGTGCAATAGTTGCATCATGTTTACCAATTTCTTTTTCAATATTTGCAAATACGCTTTTAGGGGTTTTTACATCTTCAAGTAAAGTGTAACCCCAAGTAGCGTACATGCCCCAAAGAGTGCACAAGAAATAGGGCCAGACTTTCCAGTGCTTCCCTCTAGTAGTGATCACCGTAACCAGACACGTCAGTCCCCCCGTTACTAAAAAAAACATCCACGGAGAAAGCCCGAACTTTTCTTCTAACTTTAGGGCGAATGATGCTTTTACTATGCCGGAAAAACCAAACCCCAATAAGCCTACTGATAGTAAAAATACAACGCCCCACAAAAGCCAGGAAAATACTTTCTTATTAACAACTGAATCAAAGTAAGGCGCAGAGATCAGTGCCAGCATCGGCAATGCGGGTAAGATGTACACCCCCCGTTTACCAGGACTTACACTGAAGAAAAGCAGAACAAGTACAATCCAAACCAATGGTAAGTATATGCGGGCATCACCTTTTTTGATTGCGCGATACCAACATGGGATGAGCCATGGGAGAGCGATGCTAATTGGCAACCAGAATAATGGAATAACCTCTACGAGGTAATACCAGAACGGCTTTATGTGATGCCAGGAATCAGCATATCGAGTGACCGTTTGCCTGAAAAGAATATTATCTCTATATAGAGCAAGTGATGTGTTGTGGCTATTTTCGACCAATATCAACATAGGTATAAACCATAGTGATATAGCCAGTAACATCACCACTGCACCCATTATCCACGGTAATACGGACTTTTTAGTTTGCTTCTTAGCTATGTCCCGCTGAGGCCAAAAGTGTCGATGTATCAAGTATGGTATCAGCATCAGGACTGGTAAAAATCCGACCCCTTTTGTGATGACGCCAATTCCCATGAAGAAAAAGGCGAGGTAATACCAACGCCATCGCCTTTCAACTAAGAAAAAGCGCAAAAGACCATAGCATCCGATTGTTATCCAGCAGCAGACCATTGCGTCTATCTGTGCAGACTTGGCTTGAAGCAAAAATTGAAAACTCAATAAAAGAAGTGACGTTGCGATCAGCGCCTCTTTTGTACTCCACAGTCGTTTTGAGATGTCATACACCAAAAAAAGTGTGAGTAGGCTGCATAAAGCAGATGGGAGCAGAAAGGCAATCTTAATTGACCCGAATAGCGCAAAGAAAAAAGCGATAGACCACATAAACACAGGTGGTTTATCAGGATAAAACTCTCCCGCTCTGGCTGGAAAGAACCACTGACCTGTTTCAACCATTTCTTTTGCAACTTGTGCAAAACGAGGTTCGTCAGCAGGCCAGGGATCTCTTAACCCAAGCCCGATAAATATCAACACGCTAGCCAGTACAAAAAGCCAGAAAGTATAATTTGGGTGCTTGTTCTTATGTATAATGGCTAGGCTCGTCTGATTCATTGCTACATTTGCTGCTTTTTGTGAGAGAACGAAGAGTTTTATCGTCATTATGTTGACGATGATAAACCTTAAAAAGATATGCGCTTAGCAAGCTGGAAATCCCAAATAATAGGGCGCTTATGATTATTTTAAGTTCAGAGTTGACTAATACACCCTTACCCATTAATGCAAAAACCGCCATTTGAGGGATGTAGCCAATAGTAGACCCAAAAATAAAAGAGCGTCGTGGAATCTTTGAAACGCCAGCAAAAATGTTTGTGAGTAGATTATTCCCTACTGGCAACAGTCTAATGATAACGGACTTAAGAAAGGGAGAGCGAAGTAGAAAGTGGTCTAACTTGCGCACTCGCATTTCAAAGTGTTGAATAATAATCGGTCTAGCGAAATACCGGGACACTGCCATAACTGTTGCACAGCTGAGCGTAGCTGCTAATGTTGAATAGATGACACCTTCAGCAAATCCAAAGGCATACCCCCCCATAAATGCGACTAACTGGCGTGGAAGTCCGATAGTAAGTAAAAATACTGAGACGGCTAAAAATTTGGCTATCCCTGTCACTCCATTATCACGGGTATGATTGTCTATCCACTCCTGATTAAATGCGTCAAATGAGGGGGAGAGCGAAATCAAATGACTAAAAAACAGAATGGTAAGTACCAGAATGAAGAAACGAAGGAGACTGGAATTCAATTAGATACTCTCTTCATTTTCTAAGATGACATCATTAAGTTTATTACGTTTCTGAAGCCAATAAACTCCTGCCATATCAATTAGTCCAACCCCAAGCCGCCCTAACATATTATATTTTGATTTTCCGAATTGCCTGTCTCTGTGATTCACTTCAACAACTTTAATGATCCCACCTTGTCGTCGGATCAGTGCTGGCAGAAAACGATGCATATGATCAAAATAGGGTAAATCGAGGAATGTTTGTTTTGGAAAGACCTTTAACCCACATCCGGTGTCAGGTGTATCATCATTAAGAAATTTACTTCTTACAGAATTTGCTAGTTTTGACTGAAATCTTTTCCAAGCTGTATCCTTTCTGTCTTTACGATGACCAGCAATGCAAAAGTGACTCCCTAACGGAAATTGAGAGGCCATAGTCAGGAGGTTTGGTATATCAGAGGGATCATTCTGCCCATCCGCATCAAGTGTAACTACAAGTTCTCCATCAGCATGGCTCACCCCTGTCCAAATAGCTGTACTTTGTCCCACCGAGTGCTTGTGCCGTAGTACGTTAACTCTTTCAAAGCCACTCGCTTTCAGATAAAGCAGATTCTCAAATGTATTATCCGTACTTCCATCATCAACATAGATGACTTCGAAGTTGGCTACACCTGTTAACGCTCTATAAATTTCCTCAATTAAGGGTTTTAAATTTTTTTCTTCGTTTTTCGCTGGTATTACAACTGAAATTCGCACGTAGCCCTCTGTCAAAGCCTCAAGATCAAGCAAATTCTATTTTCGACAGGAAAACGTTAACAAACAAAACTTAAGATACGCTTATGAAGAGTCATTTAATTGAAGTAATAATGTTTTAATCGCTCAGGAAGGAAGAAAGAGGTGGGTTAAGGAAAACACGCTATAGGAATGTGTTTCGACCAGTTATCGTAGCACTTTTGCCACGGCCCTGGTTTGCACTTACGATCACCTTGTCTTGTTATTGCAAATATTTTGTCCTGAGTAACGCCTGCGGCCAAATAAGCAGCAAAGTCAGTGCTTGAATCGCCAAATGCAGCAAAAAGTGTCCAGCCAGACTCCGTGTAACGCTTTAGAATATTTAGTTTAATGTTTTAAAGTTTTTTCGCTCAGCCGTAGCATTCGCTACCTGAATATTTCCGTCTGGGAAATGGTAACGGGATAAAAAAATGAAATGTTGCACTGGAAGTATATACTTCGCGCAGTCAGATAGATAACTCTGGGGCCGTTATCAGTGTATGCTTGAACAAGTTCAGACGCACTTTCTCTTTCAGAAAAAATGCAGGTGTTACTGAGCATCAGTGTTTCATCGGTGTCAAAAATAACAGCTTTGTCACTCTTACAATTTGGGGGCAGAAATTTCTGTAGAGGTTATTGAGCACTCGCTAAGTAGCAGGGCTGATAAGAATCGGTCTTCATCGTCAGTCACAAAACTGTTATTAATATGAACATAATAACGAGATAAATTAAGAGCTACTGAAGGAAATCAATCAGTTTATGCTAAAAGAACCACTTTTGTGTAGGTTAACTATAAGCACCAGTTCAATAGCTTCTTCAGTAAATCCTAAGGATGAGAAGGTATACTGAAATAACTTTAAAATTGACGTTCAAATTATGAGAATACTTCTGATAGAAGACTCCTTATCATTAAGGAACAGTTTGAGCTTAGGCTTAGAAAAGTTGGGGTACTCAGTCGATACTGCTGGCACTGGCTCTGAGGGATTGAGTATGGCGTTGCTTGGTAGCTACGAAATAATCATCCTTGATATGATGCTACCTGAGTTGGACGGTATGACTATTCTTAAAACGTTACGAAAAAGACATTTAGAAACAAAGGTTATCATCTTATCTGCGCGATCTGAGTCTGAAGACAAGGTAGCGGGGCTATTGGCAGGTGCTGACGACTACCTTTCTAAGCCGTTCTCGTTTGACGAATTGACTGCTAGACTACTTAGCTTGATGAGGAGAGGTGCGGCAAATTGTCTCAATGACCAGGTTACTATCAACAGTTTGACACTCAATATCCAGTTTAAAACGCTTTCATACAATAATGGCATTATCAACCTGACCCCGAATGAGTACAAAATTGTTGAATGTATTTTCCTCAATAGACACAAGATAGTTACCTCAGAAATGCTGAGTGAATTTATTTCTGGAAGCTATGACCATATCTCAAAAAATGCTATTGAAGCTCACCTTTCCTCAGCAAGGAGAAAAGTAAGAGAAAGCGGCGCGTCTCTACCCATTAAAAGTAAACGTGGTTTTGGTTACAGAGTTGTAGAAGCTAATGAAATCAATACGTAAAACATTAACACGTAGACTTTCTATTATTATTTCACTGTTAGTCATTGCCGTTTTACTTGCAGCAGATATTGGTGTCGATTCCTGGATCGAACAAGAATTCAACCATGCTATGAAGGCAAAAGTAGGTATGCTTCAGAGCTTGGTAAATGAAGATGTCGAGGGTGTGGAGTTCGAATTTGCAGGTGAGTATTTGCCTGAGTTTGAAGGGACATCTTCCCCCGAGTATTTTCAACTTTGGTACAAAGACTCAACGTTTGAAAAATCAGATACTCTGGCGCTTTATACCATCAATGAATTGCCTTACAGCAGCATTGGCCTGGATGAATATTCTTTCCAGGATATTACTCTGCCCGATGGCCGTACGGGTCGGGTAATTTACACTCGATATATACCTCAGATTGATTCTGAAGACAGAGCTGGATTTTATCGGGTCATGGATAAGGGTAACGATACTCGTCCGTCAATGGTTATCGCGTACGCAACATCTACAGAATTGTTAAATTTCACGTTGTGGTTTATCGATGGTGCTTTTCTATTTGCATTAATTATCGTGCCGCTAGTTGTTCGATTTACAGTGCGTAACACTGTGGCTTATGCTCTGGCACCCTTGGATGCCTTAAATGCCAAGATAAAAGGACTACGATTTACCACTAGGCAAAAACACGAAGCTTTTCAAAATAATGTCGAGGAATTGGAACCCATTACCCAAAGTTTGAATCACTTTATTGAAGATAATTATTCGCTTTACCTGCGTGAGAAGAGGTTGACTTCGGATATCGCACACGAGCTAAAAACACCAGTCTCTGAATTAATAAATATGACTGAAGTAGCAATTAAGTTTCCAGGAGAAATAAGATTAGAAAAAGATTTTAAGCCACGTGTTTTGCAAATAGGCACAAGAATGAAAAATATTATTTCTGGCCTTATGTTAATCCAAAAATATAGTTTTAAGACCCTAGAGCTAACTGATGAGATAGATATCCACAAATTAGTAACTCAACTTATTCAGATAAAAGAAGCAAGAAATGTTAAGGTAGAGATTAGCTCCAATTTTCAGTTAAGCGTCAAGAGCAATCGCGTTGCAGTAGAATCGATAATAAGTAATCTGATAGATAACGCTATAGAACACGGAAAAACTGATACAGAAATACTTGTGAACTTAGGTGTAAATAGTTCTAGTAATGTTTACCTCAGAGTGACAAATAAGGTGGGGACAGAGGTTAATGAGGATGATCTAAAGCATATGTTTGAACCGCTTTGGCAAAAAGATGCTTCTAGAACATCTGAAGATAACTTTGGGCTAGGTCTTTCTATAGTAGATGCATTGTGCGACGCTGTATGTGCAGAAGTTTCTGTAACCAAAACCGCCGAAGAAGACATATCGTTTTTGTTGACTTTTAAAAATGAAACTATTGGTCCGTAATCTTTGGCAGGCTTAAGTTACTGTAACCTTAGCCTTAATATCACTCCTGAAAAGAGAGACTGCGACTTAGCAAGAGAATAAAAATAGGGTAATGAAACGTAACCTAGCTTTCGAATTTGGTATGTAGTAGAGATCAAAAAAGTTTTCGGCCACCTGTTCCTTGTCACGGATAATTGCTGCTGGAACAAGTCAATGCTTCCATTCAACTCATTGGGCGTACAACGATAAAATGACTTTACGATTTTTTTGCAGAGTTCTACCAAGAAACTGTTGAAAAACACTTGCTGACAATAGGTTATCCTAATATAGATTAACGTTACCTGTCTCAATGAATGTCCCGAGATCGATGAAATAATTAGAAACAGCATAAAAATGTTATTCAATTGATACTAGGGAAGATCCGAATAAGTTCCTAACGTGAGATCATGACTGCATGTTAAGTTACATTTTCTACTGCTCGTGAGCCAACAGTTAATTATTGCCAGTAGTCAGCTAAAGCAAGCGCTGATAGCCCTATAAAGAGGTTTTCCTATCACGGATAGACAACTTATTACCGTGCTCACAATTGATAGAAGTGATTGAACTTTTTTATCCTAAAGCTGATATTAATCGCCTTATTCATATGCAGAAAAATAAGTGAAACAGAGAGTATCTATAACCGCGGGGCGAAAGTCACTTATCGACCAGCGCTTGAGTGGCGCTTAAGTTGAAATCGCTGAAGTGAGTTTGTGCCTCAACGATTTAAACAGAATATCTGATTTCTCTTTCAAGTTACCGGTGAATTTATATTTATCGGGTGTGTTTATTTATATAGCTCCTCAAGCCTCCTCAATTTTCTAGTATTTCTGGTTAGCCCCCGTTATAACGTTAATGGAACTGGACAAAAGGAAAGTATTGTGGCGGCTACTTAAAGCGTTCAAGTTCTACCGCAGTATCTGAATTATAGAGTTAGAGACGCGCCCAAAAATTTGCATGGTTGTAGGCAATCTCCCTCATCATGACTATTTCCTAAATTCTGCCGATGAACGGGCTATTCTAATTACAAATCAGCCTCAACTGTTTACCAATTCGCGAAAATCCATTATTCTCCATATTGGTTATGTTTAATGCTTAAGAAATGTTTAAATTCATATCAAAACTAATATTAGTGTTTACAGTGCTATCTGCCCTCGTCGGGCAAGCGATGGCTGTAGATACTATGAGTTTTGAAATGGATATTGATAACAAACATTACAATAGTAATTCTGAATCGAATTGCTCTACGAACATGAGCCATGGTATGAGAGTAGATTCTATAAGTTCCGAAAACGCTAGTATTAAAGATTGTTGCAACACTTCGGAATGCACATGCCCACCAGGTGGTTGTACTCATGCTCCCGTCCTTATAGCTTCCATGATGATTGTTCAACACCCAGTGGTGCCGGACGCTTCATTTGGCTTGTTCTTCCAACAGCCAGTTTCAGTAACTTCCTCACTTTTTCGCCCACCGATATTTGCCTAACACAGGGTCAGTGCGTCCAAATTTCACGCACAATTTGTTTTAGTTCCTGTTTATTATCTAGGTGCTAGCGTACCTATATGTGCCAGCTTTGTCTGGAGGCAAAAATGTTAAAAAAAATCATCTATCAAGCTGCGGTATTACTGCTAATTCTACCTAGCGTTGCCATGGCAAATATCCACCATGGCGCAAACGACGCCTTTGAATTATTGGTCTATAAATCACCATCGTGTGGATGCTGTAAAAAGTGGATAACTCATCTAGAAAGCCAAGGGTTTCAACTACGTACAAAGGACTTTCATAACTTGAGCGACATCAAGAACGAATACGGAATTTCGCCAAATCTTCGCTCTTGCCATACCGCTGTTACAGAAAACGGCTTTGTATTTGAAGGCCATGTCCCTTCTAAGTTTATAAAACGATTCTTGTTAGAAGAACATCCAAAGGCTATCGGGTTATCTGTTCCAGCTATGCCAGTAGGTTCACCCGGAATGGAAGTAGCAGAGCAGTTTATGCCTTATACCGTTTTCATTATATATCAAGATGGGAGCTACGAACCTTACGCGAAAGTAGAAAGCTACGACAGTCAATTCGATTGAAGTCAAAGTTAAACAAATAAATGCGCACTTTTGACAATCAAAGCAATTTTAATTTTTAAAAACCGAATATTAACCAAAGATAGAGGTAATCATGAAAGCACTTGTTAAATCATTTGCAATATTTAGTGTACTGCTAAGCAGCGTGGCATTAGCACATGAGGCTATAGAAATTAAATCTAGCACACCAAGCAAAAATGCAATGTTGATGGAGGCCCCAATGGAACTATCAGTCAGCTTTACCAAGGGAGTTAGATTAATAAAAGTAGTTTTAAAAGACAGTGAAGGTGCAAAAGTTGATTTTGGCTTTGAACCTCCGAAAGAGGTTGCAACGGATTATTCTTGGACCTTACCTAAATTACGTCCAGGTTCATACAATGTTGAGTTCATCATGCTTGGCTCCGATGGGCACAAGATGAAAGATAGTTTTGGATTTATGGTGCACTAAAAAGGGGATTCAGCTGTGGAAATGTATATCTGGAACACTGTAATTGTAGTGACAAAGCTAATGTTTTATTTAGGTTTCGCGGCCACAGCTGGATATACATTTTTCTGGCGAGATATTAACGACAGTAGGACAAGTTATACAACGCCATCTTATAGCGCTGTATGGGTAAAGGTTTGTGTCTTTGTTGCGTTTATTTCTAATGCAGTGTGGTTTATCGCGAACACTGGAGCGATGGTAGAAGAGGGAATTCAAGGCGCACTTGACCCCTTTATGCTTAAGATAATGTTGAGTTCTCCTATCGGTGAAGTCACCTTGTATCGTGCGGGGGGGTTAGCCGTAGCTTTAATAACTATCTACTTATTGAAATTTAAACCTCTTAAACCTTTCCTAAGGTTAAAGTCTTGCTTACTTGTGCTGTGTCTATTCACTCTCTCGTACACATTTACTTTAACCGGCCACGTTTCTGAATTAGGAAGTATTGCTCGAATACTACTTATGGTTCACGTATTTGTTATGGCTTGGTGGTTTGGTGCATTGATTCCGTTAAAGCTCTCCTGCCATTACCAGAGCTACGAAAAGCTTTATAAATTAATGGATAGGTTTGGTACGCAGGCGGCCGTATTGGTTACCTTATTATTATCTGCAGGCATTTGGCTAGCTATTCAATTGGTAGGTAGTTTTGAAGGGTTATTTAGCTCCATATATGGGCAAACTCTTCTTGTTAAAATGTTCCTTGTAACTAGCATTCTAGCTATTGCTATACGGCACAAACTGAAATTAGTCCCAAAACTTAAAAGTGGCTCGGGAAGCGAAGCACTCTCAAAATCCATTTCATTAGAGTTAACAATAGCAGTTGCTATTTTAATCATTACTTCTGGGCTTACGAGTATTGTAGGTCCCGAAAGATAAAACTTAGAAGAGAAATTCAAATGAAAATTAAATTATTAGTCTTACTATTTATCATGCCCGTAATCATGAGTTTTGCTGCTAGTGCCCATGAAAAAGAACATCATGAGAAAGGTATGTTTAGTGGGTTAGATACGCCTGCAGCTAAAATAGTTATTGCATTCCATCACGCGCTTAATACGGGAGACAAAATCACTGCGAAGAGCCTACTGGCGGATGATGTGACTATTTATGAAGGAGGCGGAGTTGAGAGGAGCGCAGATGAATATGCTCAACATCATATGAATTCAGATATGGAATATCTATCGTCAGTGACAAATAAAGCGTTGGAGCATCAAGTCAAAGTTCTGGGCAACACAGCAATCTCCGCATCGCGGTTTCTGGTCAATGGGATGTTTAAGGGGGAAGAGAGAGACTACCAAAGTATGGAAACAATTGTCTTAATCAACACCGAAGGAGAGTGGAAAATCAAACATATTCATTGGTCAAATTGATTCGATTAACTACCCGAGAGAGCTCGTATGAAAAAATTTTTAATCATAATCATTTCGTCTTTGTTATCTTTTTTCACTTTCGCTCATGATAACAATGCAACTGATAAAGATCAGATAAAAGACATTATAAAGCAAATTGAATATGGCTGGGAGAATGGAGACGGTGCCCCCTTTAAAAAGCACTTTTTCGACTTTAAAGGCGCAAGATACTTTGAATCTGGCGGACAGAATGTAGGGTTAAGTGACTTGATAGAGCATCATGTTGAACCAGAAAAGGATGCCTTAGTTTTCTTAAGTTTAGATTTTTCTAACATTCAAACTCATGTAGAAGATGATTTTGCTTGGACACTCGTTGATACAACCGTTCAAGGAAAGGTTAGGAAGTCTGGAGAAACTTTCAACAAAACGGGGTTTCAAACCTTTCTTTTTAAAAAAGTTAACGGTGAGTGGCTGATAGTTCACACGCATTCCTCTAGTAGAAATCGTGCAAAAGACTAGCGAAATAAATGTATTGAAAGCTACTTTGGTAATATCAACGGTAGCTTTCCAGTTTGCTCAATATCAGAACCATCTCGGCTATCCTATTGCCAAAATGCCTTACACTTCATATTGGCACGAACTAAGCTTCCCGCCAGCCAATGAACCCTTATTATTCGTTTTTGCACAGATTTTTAATCAACATCGAATCCTTAAACACTTGTCCTCCCAACCTACATTTTGTTCCACATACGCTATTCTCAAAAGGTGCAGAGAAATATGAAAATCGTTTATTTTGGAAACGACTTATTCTCGAATTGTTT